>JAYWGI010000094.1:0-8550 GCA_043779025.1 Myxococcales bacterium | reverse complement strand
TGCTTGCAAGCGTATGCGGACGCCGGGTCTCGCTAAAACGTCTCAGAATGGCATCGTCTGTCGCGTCGCAAAAAATAACGCCTACGTCACGGTGGGCGCGACCATCCGGCACCTCCAGCGCTCCGAGCAAGGCGGCGCTTTCCGACAAGAATTGCCGCACCCGCACATCGATCCCCAAGGCGAGTTTGCTGAAACCGCCTTGCTCACAAACGCGCACCGCCTCGGGCACCATGATGGTGGGAAGGTTGTCGATGCAATAGTATCCACTATCCTCCAACGCCTTCAACACCGTGGACTTGCCCGCGCCGGAAACGCCGGTCACCACAAGAATACGCGTGCGCCCGGGGACGATCGACATCAGTCCTCGGCCCCGCTGAGTGTGAGCGCAGCTTCCTCCGCGCTACTTGCGTCCAGAAGTTTCTCGCGAGCGGCTCGGCCCTCGAAAAAACGCGCCAAACGAACCACACGGCGGAGCATCTCTACCTGCTTCTCGGGAGGCGAGAGCAAACCAAAAAACAGGCTGACGGGCTTCACCTCGCCGCCGAATTCCACGCCAGAAGGCACCACCAGCAACGCGAGGACGATGTCGTCCAAGTCGTTGACTGTGGCGTGGGGGAAGGCGACACGTGTCTCTAGCGCCGTCGTTCCTTGCTCCTCACGGGTGCGAAGCGCACCAAAGATTTCACGCAACCGATGAGGCGTCTCGACGCTCAGAAGCGAGGCGAGCTTCCACATCACCTCATCGCGCGAAAGCGAAACGTTGGCAGCAACCAACTCTACGTTTGGAGTTCGGGTCGGGCGAGTGGTCAAGACTCAGTCTTCTTCGTCGTCTAGAGGCAGCAACCTTTGTGAGGCGCGCTCCAGCCCCTTTTTGTCAGTCTTTTCCCTTTCGATCTGACGCTCAAGCTTGTCGACGACCTTGTCCAAGGAAGCGTACAAGTCCTCTGTCGATTCATGGGCATGAAAACGTTGCGCGCCCGATTGGATATCGACCTCCACAGCGAATTGCCGATCGCCGTCTTTCGACAACGTGACATGCGCCGTCATGGGCAACCGAAGGAAGCGTTGTACTTTGCCTATCTTCTCAGTCGCATGAGCCTTCACGGCTTCGGTGGAATCAAGGTGGCGAAACGTCATCGTTATTGTCATTTGGGCCTCCGCGGCATTGAGTATGGGGACGAGTGTGTCTCCCCTGGCAGTGAAGAGTCTACATCGCAAGAATGCAAGAAGCACGAATCCACGACAGCAAAATGGCTCTAAATCGTACGCTTCCGCGCCGAAGACGACGCATAGCCCAACGCTTCTCGGTACTTCGCTACCGTGCGACGAGCCAACACTACGCCCATGACTTGCTGAAGCTGTTCCGTAAGCGTCTGATCGCTAAGCGGAGCACTGGGCAACTCAGCGTCCAGCAGACGCTTGAGTTCGCGCTTTACCTTGTCGGTCGTCATGTCTTCGTCGGCATGCCCTTTGACGGCCGCACCAAAAAAATGCTTGAGCTCAACAAGGCCATGCGGCGTACTGACGTATTTTTGCGAGGTCACACGACTCACCGTCGACTCGTGCATGCCCACGACCTCCGCAATGTCCTTGAGAACCATCGGACGCAAATGCTCGGGGCCCTGCTCAAAGAACGGCAGCTGTCGTTGCACGATGGCCTCCATTACACGCACGATGCTGCGTCTCCTCTGCTCGAGCGCGCGCACCAACCATTGCGCATCCCGGAGCTTTTCGGTCACGTAGTCTTTAAGATCGGGGTTCTTCATGAGCGTTTCCGCGAGCTTTGTATTGATACCCACGCGCTCGGCCCCCGTGGGGTTGTCGGCCACCACCCATGCGTCTCCTTCGCGGGTGACAAAGACATCAGGCACCGCCATAACACCTCGCTCGTCCACCTCCACGTAATCGCGCGCAGGCCTGCTTTTTAGCTCGCGAATGTCACGTACTGCATCCTGAACATCCTCGAGCGGGAGCCCCAAAGCCTTGGCAATCAAGTCGTACCGACGACGCTCCAGCGAGGGCATGTGCTCGCGCAGAATCGTCATCTCCAAGTCGCCATATCCGAAGGCTTCGGCCTGTGCGAGCAAGCACTCCTGCACATTGCGCGCGCACACGCCCACCGGGTCCCATTGCTGCATGGCACGCAACACCTCGGGCGCATCCTCAGGGTCCAACCCTACGTGCTCGGCCAACGCCGCAAGCGCAAGATCGCCGGTCTCATCTGCAGCGCAGTCGGCGAATGCCGGGCTGTCACTTGCGCGCTCTAGACGTTGCTCGAGTGCGCGCAAGAGTGACAGCGCTTGCTCGCGCTGGTGCGGCTCAACGTCCTCCCCACGCAAACGCAGGAGCGCATCGCGCGCATCATTGAAGCGCGCCTCCATCAGTGCAGCATACACGCTGTCGCCCACCCGGGACGCAAGCCCCGGTGCTTTGAGTGTGGCGCGAACACGCAACTCGTGTCTCAGTGAACGTAGCGGAGCGATGTCTACGTCGTGGGCGACGGCAAAGGACTCTAAGTCTTGGAAAGCTCCTGCTGCTCCTGCGCGCGCTGCCGTCAGCAGAGCGCGTAGAACTCCCTGCTTTTCTGGCGAGGCCTCGGTACGTTTGGCAAGTTGTTCTGCAAGGCCTCTGAGCTCCGCAATCGTCACGCCCACTTGCGCCAACAGAGCCGCTGACTCTGCCCTTGTGGCCTCGTCGAGATCTAGGCCGCAATAGCGGGCGAGGTAGGCTCGCGCACGCACGCTGTCCTCGGCGTCGGCGTACAAGATGCCCAAATTGAGCGAGACGTAGGCGTTGCTTGGGTCCTTCACGAACTCGCGTTCGAGCTCTGCCAGCGTCTCGTTGTCATCGCCCAAAACGAGGAATCCGTTGTCATCCAAATTCGCGATCACGCTCTCGGCAAACGCGCGCTCCACGTCGTTAAAGTCACTCAGACGCAGTTGCCAACGTAGATGATCTGCCAGTGATTCTTTGCGCGACAAGGTTTGGTCCAGACCTGGTGCGTCTTCGCCGCCGCCGCCCAAGCCGCCGCGCACTTGATTGCGGTTCTCGAGTAGCTGGTCCCAATCGATGGACTTGAGCGCGCCTGGAGTGAGCTCAGATATTCCCACGCTTGCGCTCGCGCGTTCACGCTCCTCATTTAAGCCGCGTGCCGACACAGGCCCATCGAACTCTTCGCCCAGCACCGGGTTCTGATCCACCTCACGGCGAAGTTCGTCCGAGAGTTCCAAACGCGAATACTGAAGGAGGCGGATGGCGAGCTGAAGCTGAGGCGTCATGACCAGCGACTGGCCGAGCTTGAGCTGCTGTTTGAGCTGCATGAATCAAACGCTATCACGCATGGCCCCATGCTTCGCAAGTCCTTGGCCGCACCTTTGCGCGCGTGATAGCTCCATCGTACATGCCCATTCTCGTGCAGAAATACGGAGGCTCCTCCGTCGCCAGTCCAGAGAAGATCGAAGCGGTTGCAGATCAGGTCGCCTCAGCCAGGCGCGCAGGGCACGACGTCGTGGTCGTGGTGAGCGCCATGGGCAAAACCACCGACGAGCTACTTCGACTGGCGGAGCGCATGGCAGGTCCGAGCGGCGCGCCCCGACGCGAGCTCGACATGCTGGTTTCAACTGGAGAACGCGTGACCACCGCATTGCTTTGCATCGCGCTCTCTGCGCGAGGCTGTGACGCCATAAGCTTCACAGGGAGCCAGTCAGGTATTCTCACCAACGACCGGCATTTCGACGCGCGAATCATCGAAGTTCGGCCCCATCGTATCGAGGACGAACTGGCGCGCGGCAAAGTGGTGATCGTCGCAGGCTACCAAGGCATGAGCTACCGTCGCGACATCACTACCTTGGGTCGTGGTGGGTCCGACACCACAGCCGTCGCGCTTGCTGCGGCTCTAGGCGCCGAACGCTGCGAGATCTATAGCGATGTGGATGGCGTGTACTCTGCAGATCCGAAGGTCGTCCCGGGCGCTCAACACTTGCCAAACTTGGACTATCAGACCTTGCAAGAGATGGCCGAATCGGGGGCCAAAGTACTCAATGCGCAGGCGGTAGAGTGGGCGCGTAAACATGGCGTGGCTCTTTACGCTCGCCGCACAGGAGATGCGGCACCGGAGCCCAAAGAGACACGGGTGCACTTTACAACCAAAGTGCGCGCGCGCGCAGTGATTGGCACCGGTGCGGTGGCCGTCTTGCAACTGGCCGACGCAACGCAGTGGCCGCTGCTACTATTGGCCCTCGAGCGTTTGGGCGCTCAGCCCACAGAGCTTGTTCGTGCCGGAGAATCCTGGCGCGTAGTTTTTACGCTTGCCAATCTGCCCGACTGGAATGCATGCAAGGCACACTTATCGCATGTGGGCCCAATCCGCGAGCGGGAGGTATTGGTCAGCCTGGTGGGCGACGGCCTCACGAATGCCAGTGTTTTGCCAAGCGTTCTTGCAGCAGCCGAAGAGGTCGCTCCCTCCGCGCAGCTCTTGTCGGCCACCGCGCTGCGTGTGTGTTGGACGGTACAAAAAGAGGAAGGCGACGCTTTGCAGCGTCGCCTTCACGAGCATTTTGTAGAGCTCTAGCGCACGCCTTAGCCCTTCAATGTCTCGAAGAACCCTTCGTCCGGAACGGCGAGGGTGAACTGCGTCAGGTGTGTGCCGATGCGGTGTTTTTGCAAAAGCTTGCAGAAGCCATAGCCGTCCGTCACAGTAACCGGAGCAGCCCCAGGGGCATTCGCTTCGTCGCGTGCACCGCTAAGCGCCTGACCGGTGGACATGATCCATCCCGCGTCGGCCTCGTTGTAGTGATGCAAGCTGCCGCGCAAGTCTGCCACGCGTTCGCGCCCGACTTCGCGACCATCCTTGCGAATCACGATAGCAAAACGCGTCTCGCCAAGTACGCCCTTGTGGGTTGCGGAGAAGTGCGACTCTCCGCCGCCCGAGCCCAAACGACGGATGGGCTTCACATCACTGAAGCCGATTTGCTCGAGCGTGAGCAAGGCCAGTTCCATTAATGCATGCCCGGGCAAATCCTGAACGCGGCGCAAGAACGTGCGCATGACAGCGTCCCGGTATCGCTCCACGGCAGTCACCGCTTCGCGCTCCAGGCGCGTCACCTCAGGAGGCAAACTCCAATCAGTGAGGGCTATGCGACCTTGTCCAACCAAGCGGAAGCGCGGCCGATGGGAACTCGCCAGGGAACGCCCGATGTCGGCACGTACTGCGGCCATCACCTGAGGCATAAAGGAGCCGGCCTCGCCGCCCACGCGGCCTTTGCGCACGAGGATGTCAGTCACAAGTTTGCAGGAGACTGAACCACTGGCACGGTCGCTCGCACCGAGCACGGTGGCAACGGCATCGGCTAGTGATTTTCCTGTCAGTTCTTCGCCGGTTGGCTCCCGATCTTCGTTCACGTCGCCGGCCAAAAGGCCTTCTTCGCGCGGCTCGTCGTCGCTGGTCGCGGCGCCGGCGTCCTGCGTGGTGTCGCCCTCTTCGCGACCTCCACGTCCGCGTCCACGTCGGCGTCGACGCTTCTTCTTGGAAGGGTCGCTGTCATCACCGCCCTCGGCGGATGAAGCATTGGACTCCTCTTTTGCGGGGCCACCAAGAATAGGCAGGTCGTCGTCGTCTTCGTCCTGAAAGAGCCCCGCCGCACCTGCAGCCAGATCTGCCCGTAGTGCATCGGCGTTGCTCAGGTGAGGCGTGCTGTCGTCCGACTGCGGAATCACAACATGAGAGGGTGCGGCCGCAGGGACGTGAGACGCGCTTGCGTGCCTCGAATGGCCGATGTGCTCTACATCCAACGCATTGACCTCCGTACCAGGTTCTGTGTCGGTACCCGGCGCCTTGGCAGGTGTAGACCAGTCGCGGAGTCCAAAAATGCCAGGACGCACACGCACGATGGGAGCCGTCTTCTCCTCTTTCTTGAGAAGGGCCGCGAGGCGCGCGCCCATTGTCACATCAGGGCTCTTGCCCACGTGGGAAAGCATGTTCTTCTCGACTGCCAGGTCGGTGATGTCTTTGTAGTGGAGGGGCTTGCCGGCAAGGCGCAAGATCTCAATGGCCGCTTCTGTGAACGTCATGCTCGTTCTCTCTTTTGTCTTCGAATGTTGGTGTGGAACCGAGCGAGGTCGAACCCGATGTGGTTCGATTCTGCCCGTAGGGCTAACGGGCGCCGCTAGAGTGCACACATTGAGATGTGCGCGCCTAAGCGGACACTTGCAGGATACACACTACCAGCTGTAGCCCTCAGCGGTCAATGCTGTGTCGCGATTGCCTGTGCAAGTCGCTCTGAACTTGGGGTATTGCCAAAGCCGAACCTATGCGCGCCTACTCCCTAACGCTCGTCGCTCTCGTTGGTACGTCTGTCTCCTGGTGGCTTGCCATGTCGACCCAAGGTGGCACGTGGACCGCACGCGGTGTGTTGGTAGGCGGCCTCGCGGCAACCTGGACGCTTAGCTACGCTTGCAGCGCAGACCGGGCGCTCGCGCTCGAGATGCATCGCCCCAAAGCGGGAGACCCAACGAAGGGCATTGCATCGGCGATGCTGGTAGGCGCGATGCTCTGGGCTTGCGTGAAGTTCGGATGGCTGAAATCGCTGGTGCCGCAGTTCCAGTATGTCGCAGCCACATTGCGGGTGGTGGGCATCGAGAACGCTGAGCCCTCGGGGCTTGCACTCGCAGCGCAGGGTTTGTGTCTCGCCGCCTATGCTCTGGCGTTTGAGGGGATTTGGCGAGGGTTTGTGCTGCTCTCGCTTGAATCTCAATGTGGTTCACGCAAGGCAGAAGTGATGGCAGCCGTGTTGAGCGTGCTCGCCGTGGTGCCCGCGGCATTGGTGCTTTCCCCATCGGGGCACCTCATTGCATTCGGAGCTTTCTGGCCCCTGGTACACGCGGTGGCTGCGCTCTGCTCGGTCGTGCTGGTGCGCATTTCGGGGCGCCTCGTGCCGGGCGCCATCGCGCTGGGAATGGTTCTCGTGCTTGTGCTTTCGCCTGCGCGCCAATCGTTGTCACGCGCTGAATCCGTATCGCAAGACTAGCGCGGCCGAGGACAGCCCACACCGTGCCTCATGTTTCCGTCGCCGTGTACCCCGCTTTGGCACGGGCGCTCGCGGACTCCGACCCAGAGCCGCAAATTCGAGACGCCCCGGTGCTTGCGCGCTGGGTCATGGCTCACAAAGCGCGAATTGCAATGCGGGAGGCACGCGGTGAGCCCATCTCGGCAACAGCGCGTGCGCTTAGCGACGTCGCCGACGTGTCCGTGAACGAGGCGCTTAGGCGTGCTGCGCTCCAGCTCTACCCGTGGGTCTTGGATGAGCACAGCAATGTTCGAGGCTTGGTGCTTTTGGGCATGGGGAAGCTTTCGGGCCGCGAGCTAAATCCATCAAGTGACGTAGACCTGGTTGCCCTATTTGATGCTGAGGCCCTTGCGAAGCTGGGCGCGGAAGCGCCTGCCTTGGTGGCGAGCAAGCTCACGGAGCACACCATCCGACAACTTGAGGCCCAAACCGAGTACGGCCAGGCATGGCGCGTGGATATGCGGCTCCGGCCCGAAGGCGCACGCGGACCGCTGGCGCACGACGTGAATGTGGCATGCAAGTACTTCGAGCTTTTTGGACGAACCTGGGAGCGTGCAGCCTACATGCGTTCTCGCGCGGTCGCAGGAGACATGGACGTGGGCGCCACGTTCGAGGAGCAATTGCGGCCTTGGATCTGGCGAAAAGAGGTAGACCCCCGCGTAGGGCAAGACCTCGCACGCATGGTGCTTCAATCACGTTTGGAGATGAAGATCGATGTTGACCTAGATCTCAAGCTTGGCCACGGGGGGATTCGAGAGGTCGAGTTCTTCGTGCAAGGTCTGCAGCTCATTTGGGGGGGGCGACACCCCGATTTGCGCGCAACCAATACCCTTGAAGCGCTCGCTGCGTTGCATGCAGGAGGCTGGGTGCAATCGGCGGAACGCACTCAGCTCGAAGCCGCATGGAGCATGTTCCGCAGGCTTGAGCACGACACGCAGTTCTCTACGATGCGTCAGCTGCATACGGTGCCCCCCAAAGAGCGCTGGGATGCCATCGCGGATGCGGTAGGGAGCCACTCCGCGGGCGCATTGCGCGAAGAAGTGCAACATCTTCGATGCAATGTGCACACATTGTTCCTCGGCATGCTTCCTGGTATTGCGGACTCTCCCGCACGCGCGCTTGACGGTGTGCGCCGGCTCATTCGCGATGGCAACACCGCTGCGCTCACGGACGCACTTTCGCGCTTGGGCTACGCTTCGCCCGATCGGTTTTCCGATGCGTTGACGACGCTCGCCAGGCGGCCCACTGACCCGTTTGGTCTGACCATCGCACAGTCGCACCCGGGCTTCGCTGAGAACTTATTCGATGAGATTTTGCAGTGTGCAGACCCCGCACTCGCAAGCCACGGACTCGCCCGCGCGCTACGCACATGGCGTGACCCCACATGGCTCACCCACCTCCTGGCCAGCACTTCAGACGGACGCCGCGCACTGCTCGCAGCATTGGGCCTCAGCGAGTCCTTGGCGGACCTCATCTCAGCGAGGCC
>JAYWGI010000093.1:0-8568 GCA_043779025.1 Myxococcales bacterium | reverse complement strand
TCGCAGACACGCGCATGTACACCGCCAAGCAAACCGGACGAAACCGCGTGTGCTTCAAGGATCCGCTACCTGTTTCCGAATAGTTCGCGGTAAACTCTCAGCTCTCAGGAGAGGTGCGTCACACTGCGTGCCTCCTGCAGACAAGGAGCCAGAGCCATGAGCGTCGACATCAAGAAACTCTTTAACGAGCAACTCCCCGCAGCCCTCACCAAGAACACCGAAGAGGCAAAAGCTATCGGTGGGACGTTTCAGATCAACGTCGCCGGCGAGGGCGAGTGGTTTATCAATGCATCGAGCACCGGCCCGAGCATCAAGAACGGCACCGACACGGCCGACGTAACGATCGACATCGCCAGCGAAGACTTTCAGACCTTGGTGGCAGACCCAGCGACGGCAGGCATGAAGTTGTTCTTCGCCGGCAAGCTCAAGTTGCAAGGCAACCAGATGTTGGCCATGAAGCTCTCGAAGTTGTTCACGCTGAACTGAGCCCGCGATTGAGCGACACACGTACCTGCCCGCAATGCGGGTTTGCGTGCGACGAGACACACAACTTTTGTCCGTCGTGCGCCTACCCCATCAGCAAGATTGCCGGCCAAAAGGGAGATCCTTGGGTAGGCAAAGTCTTGGCGGGCACGTACGTGATCTTGGAGTTGGTGGGGGTAGGTGGCATGGGCCGTGTGTACCGGGCCGAGCAGTCCAACTTGGGGCGCACGGTGGCCGTCAAAATTGTGCACCCACACTTGGTGGGCGATGAAAACTCGTCGGCGCGATTTATCACCGAGGCCCGTGCAACCAGCGCCCTGAACCATCCGAACTCGGTTTCGGTGTACGATTTTGGTCGCACCGACGACGGCCAGTTTTTTTTGGTGATGGAGTTTCTGCGAGGAAAAGACCTCGCCAAAGTGCAGTACGAAGAGGGCGTTTTGCCGTTTCGGCGCATCGTGAGCATCCTCACTCAGGTGCTGGCAGCCCTTGCCGAGGCGCATGTGCACGGCATCATTCATCGCGACCTCAAGCCCGAGAACATCGTGCTTGAGCCCTCCCGCTCCGGCGTGGACTTCGTGAAGGTGGTGGACTTCGGCTTGGCGAAAATGAAGGTTACGGCGTTGCCGTCGATCACGAGCCCGGGAATCGTTTGCGGCACGCCCGAGTATATGAGTCCGGAGCAAGGGCGCGGCGACGTGCTGGATGCCCGCACCGACCTCTATGCCGTGGGCGTGATCTTTTTTCAGCTGCTCACCACCCACTTGCCCTTCGAGGCCGATTCGCCCACGGCGACGGTGCTCTTGCACATGACGGAGCCCGTGCCTGACCCGCGTCTACGCGCGCCCGGTCGTGCCATCGCTGACTCCCTTGCCGATGTATGCATGATGGCGTTAGCAAAGGAGCCGGCGCACCGTTTTGGCGATGCCGACGAGTTTGCAGAGGCGCTCAAAGATGCGCTCAAAATGCCTGAGGAGTCGCCAGCAAGTGTGCGCGCGGCCGTATGCTCCGTGTGCCGGGCCGCAAACTCAGCGAGGCAGAAATTTTGCGGCGAGTGTGGTGCTCCTCTTGCGCGCGCGTTGCCTACCGATGCGCCGTCTGAGCTCGCGCTTGCGCCCTCTCCTCCTTCCGCATCGCTCGAGACAGCCCTCGTTGCCGATGCTCCTACGCATGCGCCGCTCCCGCTGGTCGAACGCGACCTCGACTTGCAGTGGTTGGATTCGCGCCGCGCAGATGCGCGCTCGGGGCTGCGAGTTGCACACTTGGTTGCGGAGCTCGGCATGGGAAAGAGTCGCTTGCTCGCAGAGTTTGCTGAGCGATGCAGCCGGGCTGGCGATGTAGTTGTGCAGCTTACGCCGCACCCCTCACACGCGCCGGTGTCGGAACACGGTCTGCAGCAATTGATTTCGGGCTTGCTCGGCGCGCGCTCCGAGCCGTCGCTGCGTACGGCGCTTGCGAGCGCTCCGGGGTTGGCCCGTGTGGGCTATATGGCGATGCAAGGTGTGAGCAACAATGTGCACCTGCCCAGCGATACGAAGCCCGCGTTGTCGCGCACCGAGCGTAGAGACTCCATTGGGGCGCTGGTGGATTGGTGCTGGGCCCAGGCTGAGTCGCGTGCGGGGGCGGGCACCGTGGTGGTGCTGGTGGACGACGTGCAGGCCACCGACGGTGCGACGCTGGCAGTGACCGATGCCTGGCTACATGGGAGGCGTGAGCCCGGGGCGCAGCGAGGCTTGGTGGTTTATGCGCATCTACCTGACGATTCGCGCGCGGAGGCCAATGAGCAGCCCATTCGGCGCATGATTGGACTATCGCTGACGGGCGCGGAGGACCTCATGGGAGGCAACGCGCTTCCGCCCGGAGCATCGGCTCTTAGTCGCGGTATCCCCCCGTTGTACGTCGAGCATGCACGTCGATTCGTCAACGAACAGACGGGCATTCCGCCCGCGCGTTTGGGCGATTTGATTGCGCGTCGCATCGAGCGTTTGGACACTGCGGCCCGTAAAACGCTGCAAGCCATCGCGGTATTTGGCGACATGACGAGCACGTCGATTCTCCGCCGCATGCTCCCTGAGGTGTTGTCGGTGACCGACGCTGCCGCGCGCTTGGTACGCATGGGCTTTGTGCGTTCGGTACGCACACCGCAAGGAACTGTGCTTGCGGTGAGCCACCCCTTGTTGCGCGACTTGGTGCTTGCGGAGGTGCCTAGTGAGGCACGGCGTGCACTTCATGAGGCAGCTCTGCGCGCCGACGACGAGCATGTGTTGCCATTGGCTGCGCGTGCCGCGCACGAGGCGCAGGCGCACAACGCGTTTCAGGCCTTGCTCCTGCTTGATCGCGTATCAGCCGAGGCCTTGGAGCGAGACGACACCGCGCTGCAGGTGGGCTCGCTCCGAGCGGCCATGCAGCTGCTGCGCAGCGAGATTTCTCGCGGCACGCTGGACGCGCCGGAGGATGCGCTGGTGCTCTTTGCGCTCAAGCTCGCGGATGCGCTTGCGGGCAGCGAGCAGTACGAAGGCGCCGAGGGCACATTGCGCGAGGTGATGGACATGGGGGTGGCGTCCGCGCAGGATCGCGTTCGCATTCTTGCGCGCCTCTCGGAGGTAGCGAGCGCCCGCGGCCGGCCTGACGAGGCTCGCAAGTACGGCGAAGAATCAGAGTCGCTTCGGGTGCGCATCGCCCTTGCGGATGGTGCACGGGCAAGTGCAAGGGCGCGCGGGACATGAAGAGTCTGAGTTGGTGGGATCTGGACAAGACCTACCTACGCACCGATTTCGATTCGGCGCGCGAACTGCTCCGGGCGGCATTTGAGGGCTCTGCAAGCAAGCGTACGCACGTGGGTGCCGACAGTCTGCTCTCGGCCACCCGTGAGTTCGGGGCGCAGACCCACATTATCTCGGGCAGCCCGAGGCAAATGCGCGGCGTCATCGCGCGCAAGTTCCGTTTGGACAACGTGAAGGTCGACTCCCTTACCCTCAAGCCCAATGTGGCCAACGTGGTGCGGCTCCGGTTTCGCGCAGTACGGGGTCAGATTGGTTACAAGCTGCCGGCGGCCCTTGCCACGCTTGGAGGCTTGCGAGGTGTCCGTGTTCTTGCACTTGGGGACGACAGCGAGGCTGACACCTTTGTCTACTCCTTGGCGGGCGACATTTTGGCGGGCCACATTTCCACGCCGCTGCTGAAGGACATCATGCATCGCGCGGACGCCTACGACGACGACATCTCCCGCACGGTGCAGCTCGCCGAGCAAGCGTCAGGCGCGGGCGAGATGTCACGCATCCTCATTCACCTGGAGCGTCGTACTGCGCTGTCGCGATTTGCGCCTTACGGTCCGAGGGTGGTGCCATTCTATAATTACATGCAAGCTGCACATATTTGCTTTGATGCAGGGTGGCTAAACGAATCGGGGCTCCGTACGGTCGCAAGCGCCATGGCTGAGCGCCACCTGTTCGATGGCGACCAGCTCGCACGCAGCTACACGGAACTTGTTGCGCGCGGCGTGCTGTCCGACCGGCCCATTGAGCTTAGCGAGAGCGCGGCCCCAAGCCCCGCGAACGCAGCCCTACGCACCTGGCATGCGGCGCTGCAGGGCCCACGGCCCGATGCCAGAGCGCCGCGAACCTGGCGCGGTGTGCCCGACTACCTCGCTCTCGCGGCCACACACAACTGGCGCCACAATTGAAGTGTGTAGAGCAGTTGCCGTTGGGTTGAGCTTCGCTGCCTCCGCTAGGCGGACTCCGAGCACCGGACGTAAGCCTAGGTTGCTAGGTGCGCCCGGAGCGCAGGAGCCAACGACGCGGAGGTGCGGAGATCAGCCCAACGGGAGCTGTTCTAAACCCAGGCGTTGTTCATGATCTCGCCTACTCCGCCGGCTCCAGGGACGATGTAGGAGCGTTCGTCTAAGCCGCGCTCCAAGTCCCAATGTTCGCCGGGAATTGCTGAGAGCACAGGGGCTGGCGAGAGGCCGCGATCGAGCCGCAGGGCGTAGACCACCACATCGGGGTGTGCGGCGCGCATGGCACGCAAGTACTCTGGCGTGACAATGAGATGCATGGCAATGATGCGCGCGGGAGTGCCGTCGAGCTTGGTCTTGTAGTGGCCTATCGCACTTACCATCGATGAGCCGGAGGCTCCCATCGGGTCGGGGAAAAGCACGTAGCGCCCGTCGACGTCCCGGCCAATTTTGGCGTCGTGCCAGCTGACTCCGGTGACTTTGCCCGCGGCGTCCGTCTCGCGGGACATAAACAAGTGGTCCTGACGCACCAAGGCCGGGTCGAGCACCTCGTTCATCAGCTCATAGATGACTTGGGAGGGCTGCGTGCCCGCGCGCGCAATGCCGACGGTGACGGCCCTGGTCGCGCGCGCGATGGCAAGTCCGCGGTACACGCCCTCCGGCAAGTGCGCCGCCATGCGCGTCGGAATGTCGACGCGCTCGCGCGGTAGTTCGGCTGACAGGACCACGTCCGACATGCGCTCGTAGAGCCAACGCACCAAGCGTCCAACCTCGGGCTGCGTCGTTTGTTGCGAGCAGAGACGTGCCAAGCGAGTCCACGCAAGCGGGTCGTCGAGCAAATGCACCGTGGGGCCGTAAGCGTGCGGGATCTCCGTAGGACGAAAGTTGCTCCTAAGGTAGGCTTGCTCCGTCATTTCAGGTCCAATGCCCGGCTTTGGCCGCGGCGTTATCAATGACGCGCACGCGTGGGGCAAGGTTCTCGCGGAAGCTGGCTTCGTCGTCGACGTCGATGATCCCCTCCGCGTAGCCCCGCGCGAGATCCATGGCCGCGGCTACAATGGCAAAGAACTGAGCAAGCGACGAGCCCGCCAACGTAGGTACCCAGCGACCTTCACCGCTCATTGCAGTGTACACGGGACAGTCACCCTCAGCGTCCTCCTTGTCCACATCCAAGAAGTAGGGGTCACCAAGAAGTGTGCTCTCGCCAACCACAATCCAGGAGCTCTTCCACGACGGATCGATCGTACCGTCCGGAGCACGAAAGCGCTCTTGCTCGGTGTAAACTTCGGAAAGCGGGAAGAAGCGAATGCGCTCCACTGGGGTGACGGACTCGAGGGCGATGGGATTGCATTCCCGTAGAAACGAACGGTACCTCGGGGGAAGGCGTAATTGTTTGCGGAGTGCATCCACCTCGGCGACTGGGACCTCGGAAAGAGTGAGCGGCAAACGACGCGCCTCAAAGACACGTCGCAATTGCACAATGGAATCGTTGAGGTCGCTGTCCACAGTCGCGGCATCCTTTCGGTCCGAAGTCGGACTCTACCCTTGACGACGTACCACACCCTTGTCGATGAGCTTGATAAGGTTTTTTGCCGTGTCGGAGTCGGCCAAGATCGAGCGGTTGAAAATGCTCACCACGGCGCAAGGGGCGAGCACAAGCTCCACAATGTCGAGGAGTTCCGCGGGCAATTCACGCAGCTTCACCGGAGGAGGCAGGGCAAGCTCCAGTCTGTCCGACATGGGGGGCAGGCCGCCTTTGACCTCGTTGAACTCGTCGAGCTGACGCATGCCTTCCATGAGCGCTTCTTGCACGTCGAGATCGATTTCGCGCGTTTCAAACCCAGGGATGTCGCCAGTATCCAAGTCAAACAGGCCTTTTTCCCAGGTGAGAATACGAAACAGGGCCTTCATGGGCGGCAAATCCGTTGCGCCGTGCAGGCTGGCGAACACGATGGTGCCTTTGCGCAGATAGATCTGACCGTAATCCTCGCCGGTGGCGCGCACATGCAAGCAGCCCGATTTGCGCGATGTGCCCAGAAGCTGCAGCAAATCGGGCAGCGGTATCTCCTCGATGCTTCCCGTCATGGTCCGAGTGGCCCCGGCGCGGGGCCCTGGCAAACTGGGCCTCAGTGCCTCATCGGTACTTGTCTTAGACGGCAGCGCGGGGGGAACCGGCATGGAAGCGGCTGCGGCACCGTCCGAGAGCACCAGCTTGAGGATACTCGTGCCTATCAGTACGCGGTCTCCCTCGTGAATCTGCGCGCGCTTGACCTTCTCGCCGTTCACAAACGTACCGTTGGTTGAGTTCAAATCCTCGACAAATATGCCGGTATCCTCAGAAAAGAAGCGCGCATGCTTGCGGCTCACCATGTCCTCGACGAGCACGATTTCAAGTTCGCTGCCGCGGCCCACAAAAACATCTTTGCCGGGTACCACCGCGTACTCCCCGCCCTGGTACTTGCCGCTGATAAAGCGAAGCAGATACCGCGGCGTGGGGGCGACAAAATTGGTGGTGGTTTTGGCCTTAGAGGAAGGCTCGTTCATGACCGTACCCATCGCTTGAGCAGAGAGCAAAATGCCCACTGGCAACCACAGCGTAACGATCATTCTCGATTCGGGGCAAGTCGCGATACATAGTCGACGCCATGATGACCGCGAATTTCTCGCCCCGCCCCGTTTCCGGCCCCGGCCACGCGTACGGAACCCATCGCGCCATCGCGCCGCTGGGCGCGCTCCCTCAGCCCGCGGAGCGCATAAGTAACGATTTTTCCAAGCTTTATGACGGTGAGCTCCTGCTCGAGGTCCAAACGCTTAACGTTGACGCCGCCAGCTTTAGACAAATGGAGGAAGCCGTAGGCTCCGCTGCAGGGGTGCCCGCCAAGGTTCTCGAGACCGTGGCGGCACGAGGCAAGCAGCACAATCCTGTGACCGGATCGGGCGGCATGCTGCTCGGGCGTGTACTCCAGGTCACCCCCGGCCACCCCGGCGCCCTCGTGCTCAAACCGGGCGACCGCGTCGCGACCCTCGTGTCCCTGTCACTCACGCCCCTCCGAATCGACTCTGTGGAAGCCGTAAGAGCCGTGAGTGCCCAGTTGGATGTGCGAGGCGAAGCCGTGCTTTTCGCAAGTGGCCCTTACGCGCTCATGCCCAGCGATTTCTCAGACCGATTGGCGCTTGCGCTGTTCGACGTGGCGGGGGCGGCGCCTCAGGTGGCGCGATGGACCCACCCCGGACAAAGCGTGTTGGTCCTCGGTGCCGGTGGAAAAAGCGGCGTGCTCTGCGCCGCAGAAGCGCGGAGGCGGGTGGGGCCGAGTGGGCGTGTGTATGGGATTGAGAACCACAAGCCCTTCGCCGACGAGCTGCGCGCCCTCGGCTTGTGCGATGCCGTCTTCGAAGCCGACGCCCGCGATCCGGTCTCCGTTCGTGCAGCGGTGATGCAAGCAACCGCTGGCCGCGAGGTGGACGTTTCGTTCTCGTGCGTCAATGTGGAGGGAGCCGAACTCGGAGCCATTCTTTCCACCCGCGATCGCGGCGTGGTCTACTTTTTCGCGATGTCCACCAGCTTCACGCGCGCGGCGTTGGGGGCGGAGGGGTGCGGCAAAGATGTCGATCTGCTTATCGGCAACGGCTACGCCAACAACCACGCCGATCACACGTTGGAGTTGGTGCGATCGCTCCCTGCCGTGGCTGCGCTTTTCGAAGCGCGATACGGCTGAAGAATACACGTTTTTTGCACCTTGCAGTCGCGCGCCCTGCGGTCAAGCTATTGATGATGACCCCGGCCGAACTGGACCTTGCCCTACGCGTCGCGGACGAACGTATTGAGAAGCTCAAGGTGCAGTACGACATGTATTTTGCTGGTTTTGAACGAAAACTCCCCTTGCAACCAAGGCGCGAGTTGGACGCACTCGTCCAAGCTTTGAGGCGCGAGCCCGTCCGCGCCACCGCCGTACGTTTCAAGGTTCAAAGCCTGATCCAAAAGTTCAGCACCTATGCCCAAAAATGGGATCGCGTGTTGCTGCAGATTGAACAAGGCACCTTCAAGCGACCCCAACGAGCGTCTGGAAGCGCAGGCGCCCCCAGCAGCTCCGGAGCCGGCCTGCCCTCAAGGATCATCGCCAAAGCGAGCTACACATTGGCGCCCCCAGAGTCCGGCGATCAGGACGACGATATGGACACACTAAAGCCCACCGCCAACACCGGCTGAATCGGCCAATCGGCCGCGCCGCATCCGCGTATCGTCGTGTGGGGGAGCCCTTCGGGCGTGTTTCGTATGTGGCACGCCTTCGGCGCGCACCCACGCCGAGCTTCGCTCGGACGGGGTTCGCTCGTAAGCTTGCGTACCAAAGCGT
>JAYWGI010000092.1:0-8585 GCA_043779025.1 Myxococcales bacterium | reverse complement strand
AAATGCTCCCTGTTAATGTGACGCTACGCTTGTGCGCGCAAGCGGCAATGGGGCTCGCGCGCGCACACGAAATGGGCATCGTGCACCGCGACATCAAGCCCGCGAACTTGTTCTTGGCGCAGACTGCACCTGGCGAATACACGCTCAAAATCTTGGACTTTGGTATTGCCAAAGTCACGCAGGATGCAGGCCAAGACGCGGACGAGGGCGCACTCACGCGCACGGGCAGCATGCTGGGGTCCCCTCACTACATGTCTCCCGAGCAAGCGCAGGGCCTTCGTACCGTGGATCACCGCACGGACATCTGGTCACTAGGGGTCGTGATGTATAAAATGCTCACGGGGCGTACGCCGCATTCGGGCGTTGATGCGCTTGGGCAGGTTATTTTGGCGATTTGCTCCAAGCCTGCCCGCCCCATTACCGAGCTCGCCCCGTGGGTGACGCCGCAGCTTTCGTCGCTCATTCATCGCTGCTTGCAGATCGACCCGGCAAGGCGCTTTCAAAGCATGCAGGAGCTGTACATGGCGCTGTCTCCCATGCTGGGTCGGAGCCGCATGGTGCACATCGATTCCGTCCGTCCGATGGCAGACGAGGAGAAGGCTCCCGTGGCACCGATGCCATCTGCCATGCCCAACACACCGCCCACGGTCGCTGGGGGTTTGCCACTGCCCATCTCGCAGCAGCCCACCGCCTCGGCGCTAAGGCCGCCGAGCGCGCCCTTTGCGGCGAAGGCCACAGTCGTCACAGAGCAGCGAGTGCAAGCACCACCAAAGGAGGTCAATGACATACAGAGGATGAAGCGCTTGGTCCTGTTCGGAGGCCTGGGCTTGGGCTTGTGCGCCTCCGCCGGTGGAGCGTGGGCGCTACGTCACCCACCGACCCCGCCCGCCGAGATTGACACGCGCAAACCTTCCGTAGTGCCTGTGGTGCCAAAGCCATCCACGCCCGTTGTTGTTGACCCCGTTCAAGCCGGCGACCCCGTCGCAGCAGCAGGAGACAGCGTTAAAGCAAGCGTGCGCATCTCGCCCCCAAACGCGACGGCCGAGCTCAATGGCGCAGCGGCAACGCTCGTTGATGGGCAACTTGTGATCACCGGGCCGCCGTTCAGTCACCATCGCGTCGTGCTGCAAGCATCGGGAAAAACCACGGAAGCAGACATCCTGCTAACCGCCAACGGGGCCGTGCCGCCCGCGCTTCGTGTGCCCTAAGCTGGAGCCACACCAAGATGCTTTCACTCTACACCCAACGGCTTGAACTGGTCCCTGTCACATTGCCCATGGTTGAGGCCGCACTCGCCGACCAGCCACACGAGATCTGCCGTTTGCTCGGCGCTTCACTTGCCAGCATGTGGCCCGGGCGCGAGCTCATTGAGCGTGCGTTTTGTGCATCCATCGACGCCATTCGCGCCAATCCAGAGGCCCGACTTTGGGGCGATCGCATTGCACTCAGCCGTGGCCCAGAGCGCACCGTCATCGGCAGCGTGATCTTTCATGGCCACCCGATCGATGGGCTGGTCGAGGTGGGCTACGGCGTTGACGTCGCGTTTCAACGCTCGGGCTACGCGACCGAAGCGACGCTTGCGTGCGTCAATTGGGCGCTTGAACAACCTGGTGTCACGCTGGTCCGCGCTACCACGCCCCCCTGGCATACCGCCTCCATGCGCGTGCTTATCAAGTGCGGCTTTGCCGACGTTGGTCCGATAGAGCACGAGACCTTGGGCGAGGTGCTCGCGTTCGAGCGCACCAAAGAATCGATCGTTCCCGCGTCAACGCTGTAGCGAGAACGCCCGCTGTGGGGCTATGACACGCGGCCCTATGGAAAAGCACGCCTTTGAAATTCGCCTCATCGACCTGGATGCCGCAGGGCGCGATGTGCGCTTTGACGTCACCCCTGCGTGGCTGCGCACCGCCTTGGAAGATCACGAAGCCAACACCACCGGCGACAACGGCGCGTTTGTGTTGCGCGCCTCCAAGAGCGGCGACGATGTCGTGGTGTCGGGGCACCTCGAGGTCCCGCTCCGTATCCCGTGCGCACGCTGCCTCAAAGAGTACGATTTTGTGGTGAGCAAACACATCGCGGCGCTCGCAGTGCCCAAGTCCTCGCTCGACGAACACCTGGGCGAATACGAGTTTACGGCCGAGGATGCCGACACAATTCCCTATGCTGGGGAGTTCTTGGTGCTCGACGAACTTGTGCATGACGAACTCGTGCTCGAATCCCCGATGATTCCCTTGTGCTCGGAGGACTGTCCGGGTATACACAGCGCTCCCCAGAGCGACGACGTCGTGATGGATGAATCAAACGTAGACCCTCGCCTCGCCCCCCTCTTAAAGTGGAAGGCGACGGGGAAGAAAGACTGAAGGAGTTTCACCGTGGCTGTACCTAAGCGCCGTACCACCCGTTCCAAAAGTGCGATGCGTCGCGCCAACCACGACAAAGTGGTTCCGGTCCAGCTCATCCCCTGCTCCAATTGTGGAGAGCCCGTGATCTCGCACCGCGCCTGTGGCGCATGCGGCTTCTACAAGGGCCGTAGCATCGCCACCGGCGGTGTCAGCGGCGCCTCCGAGTAGAGAACTCGAGCACAGACGCCTTAGCGTCTACCGGAAAGCGCACATCCGAACTTCGGGTGAGCGCTTTCGGCGTTTCCTGACCGCACATGGCAAATGTTGGGGCGCTTGCTGCTTTTCTGTCCCTTCGCCTCGCGCCTTGATAGCGTTTCCATATGCAGTTCTCTCTACGCGCAGCCAGCACACTCACTCTCATGAGCGTGCTCGCATGGGGCCATCAAGCGTGCAACACCGTCGGCGTCGCCGAGGTGTTCATGTCTCCCGACAGCGACGAAAACGGTCGGCAGTGGAACGTCTTCCCGCCTGCGTCCACGGGCATCAATTGCATCGCACGGGTCGCAACCGGCCGCCGGGACATCACGATGGTTCAGAAAATTGTCGAGTACAATGTGAATGATCAAGGGCTTCAAACGACACTGAAACGCACCGCGGGGTACGTGCAGTTTCACCCGGAACCAAGCACCAAATTGTCGGTTCAGACGCTCGCTCTGACCTCCACAAATTCGCAAACGGGTGATCCAAGCCCTTACCCGGTCGGCTCATTCCGTTGTGAGGTTTTTGCTGACAATGGCGACCGTAATTTTGGAGCCTCTGCGCTGGGCAGCAGCACATTTACTATCGACTACCTCAAATGTCCCGAAGATGGCGTTGCGACGGGTGAGCCTTGCAAAGACATCTATGGTCCAGGGGTGACCGGCAAGAAGAACAGTCAAGTGAAGGACCAGTGCGGGGTGCCGAACGGGGGAGCCTGTATTTGCACAGACGCCGGCTGGGATTGCCGAAAAGCGGGAGGAACGCCCAAATTTGGAGGCCCAACCGTGATCACCGGCAACAAAGACGCTGGCACCACGACCACGACCACCACAGCAACTGACGGCGGCTGAGCCTATGCAGCTTACGGCATGGTGGTTTCCCGGCCAGGGCGCGCAAAGCCTGGACATGGGACGCGAACTCTACGAGCGAATTCCCGAGGTGCGCGCCGTGTTCGAGCGTGCGGACGAGGCTCTGGGCTTTGCGCTGTCCAAGCTGATGTTTGAGGGCCCTCTCGAGGAGCTTACACGCACCGAGAACACGCAGCCCGCACTGGTCACCTGTAGCTACGCCTGCCTCGCCGCCCTACGCACGCGCGTGGCCCTTCCCAACGCGGCCTTTGCGGCTGGGCACTCATTGGGTGAGTACACAGCGCTCGTAGCCTCAGGCGTGCTCACGCTGGAGGACGCGGTGCGTACCGTCCGCCTGCGTGGCCGAGCGATGCAGCAAGCTGTGCCCGCCGGCGCGGGCGCCATGGCGGCGGTGCTGGGCATGAGCGAAGATGAAGTGCGTGCACTTTGCACAGATGCGGCGCAGGGCGAGGTCATCTCCACGGCCAACTTCAATGCGCCCGGGCAAATTGTCATCGCGGGCACAAGCGCAGCCGTGGCGCGTGCGACGGCGATTGCGAGCGAACGCGGAGCGCGCGCCATTGCGCTCAAGGTGAGCGCGCCCTTTCATTGTGCGCTCATGCAACCGGCGGTGGCGCCCGTGCGAGACGCTTTGGCCACGTTGATGATGGGGGTCATGCAGGTGCCGGTTGTGGCCAATGTTGATGCTGCGCCCTATGCGAGCGCAGCCGACACCACGGCGCGCCTCGTCAGCCAAGTCACATCCCCGGTACGTTGGTCCGAGTCCGTGGGCTACATGCATACTGCAGGGGTTCGGTTGGCGTTTGAGTTTGGCCCGGGCGCGGTGCTGGCGGGCCTTGCCAAGCGCATTCACAAAGACATTCAGGTCTTGGGCGTCTTCGATGAAGCGTCTCTTGACGCGGCCGCCGCGCGCGTGGTCCAAGCGCCCTCATGAGCGCAGACTTCACTGGCAAAACCGTTCTCATCACGGGCAGTACACGCGGCATAGGGCTTGCCGTAGCCGAGCTTTTTTCCGAGCGCGGTGCGCGCGTGGTGGTGCACGGATCGGGCGCAAGTTCGGATGTGGAAGGTGTCTGCGCGCGGCTTGCTTCATTGGGCGCCGAGGCCTTGGGCGTGCGCTTCGATACGGCCAACACAGCCGAAATCGACGCGGTGCTCGCCGCGCTAGGCAAAGTTGATGTTTTTATTTCCAACGCCGGCATGGCCAAGGACGGCCTGGCACTGCGTATTAAGGACGAAGACTTCGATCGCCTGATGGCTGTGAACGTGCGCGGCGCCATGGCCGTTGCGCGCGCATTGCTCCCCGCGATGGTACGCGCGAAGGGTGGCCGCATGGTGTTCCTGTCCAGTGTGGTCGGCGAGACGGGCAACGCGGGCCAAGTGGCTTATGCCACGAGCAAAGCGGCCGTGCTGGGCCTCACCAAGAGCTTGGCGCGCGAATACGCCTCGCGCGGCATTACCGTGAATGCCGTTGCGCCCGGGCTTATTGCCACCGACATGACCAAGAATCTCACCGAAGCGATGCGCAGCACGGCGATGGCCAACATCCCGCTAGGCCGCATGGGCACGCCCCGGGACGTGGCCGAGGCATGTGCATTTTTGGCGAGCGATGCCGCCAGTTACATCACCGGGCAGGTGCTGCGCGTGAACGGCGGGCTGTACATCTAATCCCCGCTTGGGGTAACACGAGGCCCGTCATGACTGCCACAAGGACCCGCGCCGAAATCTTCAACACCGTCAAGCGCATTGCCGTGCAAAAGCTGGATGTGAGCGAGGCCGATGTGCACGCTGGATCGGCCTTTGTACAAGACCTAGGCGCCGATTCCATCGCGCTCATGGAGCTCGTACTCGAGTTCGAAAAGGACTTCGAGATGACGGTGGCTGACGAGGACACGGACCAAATTAAAACCGTACAGAATGCAGTGGACTATATCGCGGCTCGCCTCAACGTGGCTTGAGAGAGCCGCCATGCGCATCGTTATCGCGGCAGATCACGGTGGCTTCCTGTTGAAGGACGAGCTCGTGCGCGTGCTCGAGCAGCGCGGGCACGCGGTATCGGACCTGGGGACGCGAGACGCAAACTCGGTGGACTACCCCGACTACGCGCACAAGGCGGCGAGAGGCTTGGCCAATTCCGAGTGGGATCGCGCGCTTTTGGTTTGCGGCACGGGTGTGGGCATGTCCATCGCGGCCAACCGCCATGCGGGCGTGCGCGCCGTGGTGTGTAGCGATGTTTACACGGCGAAGCTGAGCCGAGAGCACAACGACAGCAATGTGCTTTGTCTGGGCGCGCGCGTGGTTGGCCCGGGCCTCGCGGCCGAGATTCTGAACGCGTGGCTGGACACGCCTTACGACCCGTCGCAAGCACGCCACGCACGCCGGATTGAGAAGATTGAGCTCGGGAGCGCGGGCGCGTGAAGTGCCCTTTCTGTGGCCACGCGGACAGCAAGGTCATCGACTCTAGGCCAGGAGTTACGGGCGATGTCACTCGCCGGCGTCGCGAGTGCGAGGTGTGCGCCCGCCGTTTCACAACCTACGAGCGGGTCGAGGACGTTCTACCTGCAGTCGTGAAGAAAGACGGGCGACGCGAAAACTTCGACCGTCAAAAGTTGTTGGGTGGCCTGCGGCGCGCCACTGAAAAACGCCCGGTGAGTTTGGAGGCGCTCAATGCGGCGGTCGATGGCATCGAGCGGCTGATGCTCGAATCTTCCGACCCGCGCGAGGTCTCTTCGCATCAAATCGGCGAATGGGTCATGCAGCGTCTGCGCGAGATTGATGTCGTCGCATATGTACGTTTTGCCAGTGTTTATCGCTCATTTCGTGACATCGAAGAATTCCGTGCGGAGCTCGAGAGCTTGGGCGAGACAGCCAATTCTGCCCCAAAGGTGCAATGAACACAGCCAATCACTCGGAAGACGACATGCGATGGATTACGCGCGCGCTCGAAGACGCCCGTCGCGGACACCCTAGCCCAAACCCCCATGTGGGGGCTCTGCTGGTCACGCCAGAAGGCCGAACCTTTAGCGGCCACCACGAGCGCGCAGGGGAACGACATGCCGAGATCGCAGCCCTCGATGCAGCCGGCACGCTGGCCCAAGGCGCCACGCTCTACGTGACCCTTGAGCCGTGCAATCATCATGGCCGCACAGCTCCGTGCACCGACGCCATCATTGCGGCGGGCGTACGCCGCGTTGTCGTCGCCTGCAAGGACCCCAACCCGCATGTCACGGGCGGCGGTATCGAGCGACTGCGCACCGCGGGCATTGAGGTACTCGCGGGGCCAGGCCGTGAGGCAGGTCAGAGCCTGATTGCGCCCTGGGTCAAATGGGTGACGACGGGCATGCCCTACGTCACGCTCAAGCTGGGCCTCACCTTGGACGGCCGCATCGCGACACGCACCGGGGCCTCCAAATGGGTCACGGGCACCTTCGCGCGCGCCAAGGTGCATGCGCTGAGGGCCAAGAATGACGTCGTGGCCGTTGGCGTGGGCACGGCGCTCGCGGATGACCCTCGGCTCACTGTGCGCGACGCGCCGGGGTTAGATCCCGTGCGTTTGGTCTTCGATACGCACTTACGTATCCCGCTTGAGACAAGCTTGGTTAAACATGCGGGTGACGTGCCGACATGGGTAATGTGCGGCGAGGACGCGGATCGCGCGCGTGAAGTCGCACTTACCGATGCCGGGGTGACGGTGTTTCGCGTGGCTTGCTCCTCAGAAGGTCGTGTCGACCCGCGCATGGCCTTGCAAATCTTGGCGGAACGCGGGGTGGTGAAGTTGATGATCGAGGGCGGCGCGGAGCTTGCGGGAAGCTTTCTCGCAGCGCGCCTCGCGGACGAGCTTCACGCCTTTGTCGCGCCCAAACTGTTCGGTCCACGCGGGCGCCCTGGCGCCGTGGACTGGGCGGGGCCCGAAACCCCCGCTGATGCACCTCACATTGCAAACCCAACGTGGGAGCTTTGTGGCGAGGACGCTTACGTTCACGGCCGCATGCTGTATATTTAGGCTGACAAACCTATGATCCGCTCTATCTTGCACTACCCCGACAAACGTCTGCGCGACGTAGGCCTCGCCGTCACCGATTTTGGCGCCACCTTTCAAACCTTGGTCGATGACATGGCAGAAACGATGTACGCCGCGCCCGGGGTAGGCCTCGCTGCAACCCAAATTGGCGAAGCATTGCGCATGTTCGTGGTGGACTGCGCAGCGGAGGGCGAGCCCTCGGACTTCCGCGTGTTCGCGAACCCGGAGATCGTGAGCCGCGAGGGCAAAGTCTGTTTCACCGAGGGCTGCTTGTCGTTTCCGGGCGCTTCAGAGGATATCGACCGCGCCGAGCGGGTACACGTTCGCGCGCTCGATCGCAGCGGCGCACCGTTCGAAATGGACACCGAAGGCTTGCTCGCCATCGCAGTGCAGCACGAGCTCGATCACCTCGATGGCAAGCTCATGATTGACAAGCTGGGGCCGCTACGAAAGCGTGTACTCCACAAGAAGATGCTAAAGCGCGCCGGCCACTGAGAGCCCGTCGCCCTCGACGCTTACGTAGCGGTCGAACACGGTCTCCAAGGCCTCGCGCCATGTCACCGCCTCGCCTCCGCAACTTAGCGAGAGCGCCAGTGCCGTGCGGCTCACGGCCTCGCGCATCTCGGTGCCGGCAAGCACCACGGTAATGCCCTTACGGCCCAATAGAGCAGCCTCAAGCGCATGCGCCAAGGACGCCGCCGACGGTTGCTCGAGGAGGCTCACCCCCGACGAGGCGAAGAGCGACGCAGACGCTTGAGACACAACACGGACCACTGAGCACGCCGCAGCGCCTAGTACGGCGTTGTGCGTGACGAAGGTTGCGAGGCCGCGCGCGTCCGCAGCCCGCAACGAGGCCAGCGCGAGCAGGGATGCGCGCGGCGCTGGACCCACAAAAAGCACATTGCGCTCCGCGCCTACGAGCTCTTGCGCCAAAGCCATAGCCCCAGTTGCCAGCTGCTCACGTAGCGCCATGGCCTCCAATGTGAGCAATTCCTCTCCCCAACGCTCGACGCGCAAAGAAAGGCCACCCACACAGGGCGCTACCTGCACGGAACAACGGCCCAGGACGCCGCGCCATGCGCCACGCGCGCCCAG
>JAYWGI010000091.1:0-8616 GCA_043779025.1 Myxococcales bacterium | reverse complement strand
CCTTGTCAGGTAGGATACGCGTCATGGGATCCATTACGTACAGGAGCTTCATCGCGGCGCATGATGGTGCATCCGGCGCTTTGAAACAAGCGACTCGCGCCGCCGTTGCTGTTGTCGCCGCATCATTGGCTGTGCCCGAAGCGCGCGCCGCGGCCTTTCCGGCGGCCTCGGGCTCGCGCTACGCCGTGGCCACCGACAGCGCTGAGGCGAGCCATGCCGCAGTGGATGCGCTTGAGCACGGCGGCAATGCGGCCGATGCTGCGGTGGCCGCGGCGCTCACCTTGGGCGTGGTGAGTCCTGCAGGCAGCGGCCTTGGTGGCGGCGGCTTCGCACTTGTGTACCTGAAGAAGGCGGGCAAGGTGGTCACGCTGGACTTTCGCGAGACCGCGCCCCCCAATGTGGACGTGGCCTTCCTCTCGTCGCGCACGGCGCCCGTTGCAGGCGATAGGCGTGCGGTAGGGATCCCGGGCGAGCCGTGGGGCCTTGAGCACATCACAACGACTTGGGGGAAGCGCACGCTGGCAGACAATGTGCAGTATGCAACGCGCCTCGCAAGCCAAGGCTTTGAAGTGCCTTCACATACACGTGCGATGTACACAGAATGGGGAGGCCGCCTCGTGGTGGGCGGAGAGCTGCAGCGCGCATTGGCCTCCGGGGCTCCGCGCATCGCGCGCCCCATGTTGGCGCGCGCGCTGGTCGAGTATGGCGCGTCAGGCGCAACTGCGAAAGATCCCGCCAGCGCGCCGCTAGAGACTGAACCACTGCAGTGGGATGCGCTGGGCCACACATGGTTCAGTATGCCCCTGCCGTCGGCGGGGGGCATGATGCTACGCCAAGTCACGAGCGCGGCTTCGGGGCCCCTGGGGAAATGGTTGCAGACTGCAAGCGCTGGGAGCTCCAGCTACAATCACGCGCTCGCCGAGCTGTTCCGCGGCGCCTTGGTGGATCGAGCCTTTTTTGCTGGCGATCCGCGCCTTCACGCTTGGCCGTTGAATCTCTTTGAGCCCGCTCGACTCGCGGCACGATGGGCGCTGTTCGACCCGAACAAGACCACGCCGCTGCGCGCGCTTGCCCCGCGGGAGCATGGCACGAGCCATGTGGTGGTGGTCGACGCCGAGGGCAATGTGGTGACCCTCACGACGACCATCAATTCGCCTTTTGGCAGCGGCATCGAGGACCCGCGTACGGGCATCCTACTCAACGACGAGCTCTATGACTTCTCGTCGCGCGCCGAGGAAGAGGCCATGGGCGTGTCGTCTCCCGGACCCAATGCGCCGTGTCCTTATGCACGCCCCGTGTCCAGCATGACGCCAACGCTCGCGTTTCAAAACGGGGAGCTCGCGTTCGCCCTTGGCGGCTCGGGCGGCCCGCGCATTGCCACGGGTGTGACCCAGGTCGCGCTGTGTCTGGCGCTGCACAAGCGGGAGCCCGGTGCGTGCGTGGCGGCGCCGCGGATGCATGTGGCTTGGGACAACACCGTGATCTTGGACGACGACATTGCGCTCGACGTGCAAGACGGGCTCAAAGCCCGAGGCGAATCTGTGAAGACTGCAGCCAATGGCAGCGCCGTGCAAGTCGTGACATCGAACACAAGCGAGGTCACGAGCGCGACCAAGACTACGACGAAGACTAAGACCTGGCTGCTGCTGAAAGCTGCGTCCGATCCGCGTAAACGGGGCCTCGCCATCGCGCGTTGAGGCAGGCCTGGGGCACCGGCCCAAAAAGGAGCATTGCCGGGCCCAAAGAGGGCGTGATAGCAGGTTGGACCGATGAAATCGGTTGCCCACCTACGCCTGCTCCCCGTGGTTTTTGTTGCATTCGCTGCAGCCTGCGACAGCCCCACCGGTGAGCCTTACAAGGCCCAAGCGGCATGGTCGGGCCGCAAAGCCAATGTACCCGCGGCGCCCACGCTCTCTACTGCGCCCATCAAAGCAGGTGCATCTTACACGGTATTTGGCGCCACGCATCACCTGCAGTCGCTCGTACACGGCAAAGAGGTCACCGGCGGCAAAGAACTGGTCATCGAAGGCTACATCGTTGAGTCCAACTTGCCGGATGCGCCGGCCTGCGCGCTTCACCCCACCGGCAAGAAGGACCCAGACGACTGCAAGTCCGACATCCCCTCGTTTTGGATTGCCGACGCCAAAGACGCGCCGGCCGGAAGCCGCAAGATTCGGGTCATGGGCTTTGCCAAAAACTTCGCTTCGCTCTTCGACGCAAACGCCAAGTATAAGAACCTCAAGGAAGCTCCCAAGGAGCTCTTGCAGGACGACATGTGGGGCGTAGCCATCCCGTTCCCGCTGCCCGCTGTGGGCGCCAAGGTACGCGTCACGGGCACCTACGACGTGGGCTTTACCAAGGCCTCGTCGGGCGCCGTCACGGACCCGGTGAATGGCATTGTCACGTTCAAATCGCTTGAGACCGTCGAGCCCGGCACAGCGCCGTTTGCGTTCAAAAACAAGAAGTGAGCCGCTCCACGACAAAGAAGAAACCGGCGTGACTCGCGAGGGAGCTACGCCGGTTTCCGCTGAGCGCATCGCGCTGACTCAGAACGACATCGTCACGGAGGCCACCACGGGAATGACGTAAGTGGATTTGTCGCCATAGCTGCGTGTCTGGGCATCGTAGCTCGAGGATTTGAGACTGTAGGTCGGGATGCTCGCGCGCAGACCCGCGCGTAGCCCGGTTTTGGAGGTGCGGAAGATGCCCAGGCCTGCTTCGGCATAGGGCGCGAAACCGGAGCCCGACGCGCTGGAAATCGTGGAGGCGCTGTCGGCGTCCGTGGGTGCACCGTGGCCCATCCAGCTCACGCCTCCGCCGACAAAGGGGGCAATGTCTGCGTCGCTAAAGTACGAGCCACCACCCAGGCCGATGTCAACTAGTGAGGTGCGATCGCCGCCCGCCGCGCGGAAGGACATGGCGAGGTAGGCGCGCTTGAGTTCATAGGTGAGACCCAATTGGATGCCGGGCTTGGGGGCCATGTCCTTGCTCCCGACCTGCATCGCCCCTACGAGGCCCGCTTCAAAGTGCATACGCCCTTGCTTTTGGCGGCGCTCGAGCGCGTCGGCTGGCAAGACGTTCTCCGTGCTCTCCAGGTCGGCGATGGGGGTATTGTAGACTAATGATTCGGCCATACGCTTGGCGATCGACGAAACGTCCTCGATGGCCAGAAGCTGCACGTGGCGCTCGTCGGAAAGGCGCGTGCCGTCTCCATACTCTGCAACCTGCATCAAAATGCGGCTACCCAACTTGCCGAAGTTGATGCGGTACGTTGCGGGCGGAATCTTGCCTGCCACGCGGGCCTTCGCAAGCACCTCGCCGCACACGAGTCTGGACGCCACAAGCGCATCGCTTGGCTCTACGCCAATGTTCTCACCAAGCTCGCAAAAGCTTTGGGCGCCGGGAGCCGCGACGACCGGTGCGGCGGCGCCAGTGCTCAGTGCGCCGGAGGCTGCGGTCGGAGCCGGGGACTGCGCTCCGGCCTGGGCATGTGCAAGGCCTGGCACGCAAGCCAAGGCGAGGACGGCAAACGAAATGGGGAGATTCATGGGAAGCCCTGTTGCAATGGTGGGGCCAGTTCGACAAATACACGGGTTTGCTGGGCCGAAGACGAGACCACCAGGACATTGCTGTCATAGCACGCGACACTGTGTGAACCTGTGGCCCAAAGCGCAGCGAATCCACTGTCAACAAAATGAACAACGAACAATGAATCCCTTGCGCAGCGCAGCACCAAACGCTAGCTCAGTGAGTGGTGTTCTGCGCGCGGAGTGCCGCAGCAAATGCGAGTTCTGTTCATTGAGGAGTTCCGGAATGCGAAAGAATCGTTCAGTTGGTCGTTGGATTTTGGCGGCGGGCGTTGGCACGCTTGTGGCCATTGGTTGTGCGACCACGCCGGTTGAGGAGACGATTTTCGTTCAGGCGGACGGTGGAAAAACTGACGCAGCCAAGCGCCCTGACACGAACAAGCCGGCCGATACAAGTGGCCCGTTGACGGACACGACCGTGGCGACCGACACGAACACTGAGCCCACGGATACCAACCCACCTATGGATGCAGGCCTGTCGTCGGGCGAGCCTTTCGATCCGGCACCCGAGCTCGCTGTGGGCGCGACCTGCCCCACCGAAAACGACGTGATCCCGCGCCGCTGCGGCAAGTGCGGCACCCAACAGGCGCTGTGCACCAAAGCCACCGATAACAGCCTCAAAATTGGGGCATACGGCAGCTGCCGTAACGAGAACACGGCCGTCAATTCCTGTTTGCCCAATGCGCAGCGCTTGGGCGCCTCTTGCGGCTTGTGTGGCAAAACGCTGGAATCCTGCGACCCCGGGAATTCGTGTATATGGTCTGAAGTGAGCTGCGAGGGCGAGGTCTCCGGCGGCTGCGTCGCAGGCGAGGTGCGGTACTTGGCGCTAAGCTGCACTGGCGAGCAGGTCGCGCGCCAGGTGTGCGGAAACGCATGCATTTGGAGCACGCCTGAGGCTTGCGCCGCCCGCGGCGCCGATGTGTTGGTGCTGCCTGCGGCTAACGTTGTAGGGACGGGAGAGCTCAAGTTCTGGGGCGCTGCGGCCGCAAGTGCGACCGCGGGCACCTGCCCCCGGACACTGGGCACACCCGTCAATTCGAACTACACGACGATTCGCAACCCCGAAGCAACTCCGGTGAACGTGCACCTGTGGCACAGCAAGGGAGCGGGCGGGGCGGCGATTGGCACCACGATGGGCACCTACGCGGGAGCCACGGTCCCTGCGACCGACGCCGAACGCATGGCGTGCGTCGGTGTGGTGGCGGACTCCTGCGGCGTCACAGGCTGCGCCGGCGCCTCGGCGTCGTTCGCTGCGTTGGAGCGTGTCAGCAACACATCGGTTCCTGCAATCACCATACCCGCGGGGGGCGACATCACCGTGTATTCTGCCGCCGCGTCGAGCACGCTGTTTGACGCGCCATTCGCTTTGAATGTGGCGCGCGAAGCTCCGCTGCCAGCCGTTTCTTTGGTCGGGCCCGCCACCGTAGGTCAGACCGTTCAGGGGGCTTTCGTAGTTCCTGCATCGGGCACCGGTACCAAGACGGGGCGCCTCAACAGTGGCACCTGTCCCGTTGGCGTGAGCACAACGATGGTGAACTTTGTGCTGGTCACCGTGACCAACCCTTCGGCAACTCCGGCCACGTTTGACATCGGCGCGGACCCGGTGGGCGGCGGTGACTTCCAGGTTTCCGCGTATTACGGAACGCCCGTAGGAGCCCTGTCGGGACGATGCGTCGGCGAGGCGTCTGACAGCTGCCGCGGGAGCATCTCCAGTGATGGTTGCGTGCAGAACATCGTAGTTCCTGCCGGCGGCAATGTGGTGATGATGGTGACGCAGTGGTCTTCCAGCACCTCTGCTGCCACCAACTTCAACCTCAAGGCCAAACGCACCCTCTAAGCGTACATGCGAGCTCCTACGGGGCTTGCGAACAACGCCCCAACGATGCTCACGTGCGTCGTTGGGGTTTTGCTTGTGAGTTCTCGAAGTGGTCCCCACTCCCCGGATCTGCGGCTGGCTGAAAAATCTTTTGATGTCAGGCTGAATCCCTGCAATCAGCCACTCGCCAAATGGCACGTACTCGCCTAGATGGGGCGGCCAATCGGGAACCTACAAGAGATGTATACAAAAAGAAGCGTGGGTCGTTGGTCGTTGACGTTGGGCGTGGCCGCTGTAGTGGCCATTGGTTGTGCAACGACGCCGGAGGAGGTCGCTCTGGTCTCGGCCAGCCCCGATGCGGCCAAGCCCGCTGCCAAAGCACCCGTAAGGGACGCCGCGCGGCCAATTGACAGCACCGTTCCGTCGGTGCCGGACGCCAGCGCCGACGATGCCTCTTCGGCTACCGATGCCAATGTTGGTGCCGATGCTGGGCTGTTTGCGGGCGAGCCTTTCGACCCTGCGCCTGAGCTCGCGGTCGGGGCGACGTGCCCCACGGAAAACGATCTGGTGGCGCGCCGATGTGGCAAGTGCGGGACGCAGCAGACCCTTTGCAAAAAGCAGCTCGACGGCAGCTTGAAGGTGGGTGCTTACGGGGCGTGCCGCAACGAGAACACGTCTGCGAATGCGTGCCTCCCCAATGCGCAGCGTTTGGGCGCAGCGTGCGGATTGTGTGGAAAAACACTGCAAACGTGTGATGTGGCGACCTCCTGCGAATGGACGGATGTGAGCTGTGAGAACGAGGTGGCCGCCGGCTGTACGGCAGGCGACGTGCGCTATGTGGCGCTCGCTTGCACGGGCGATTTGGTTCAGCGTCAGCAATGCATGGGCACATGCACATGGGCTGCGCCCGAGGCCTGCGCGGCGCGTGGCCCCGATGAGCTGGTGCTCCCGGGCAGCACGGGCGTCACCGTGAAGAAGGACGTCACGCTGTGGGGCGCGTCCCAGCGCGCGCTTGCATTGGGAACCTGTCCGACGACGCTCACGGCCGCCTCGGGCAATGCACAATACACCAAAATTCGTAACCCTGGCGCCACGGCCGTTGCGGTGAACCTGTGGGCGTCGAAGGCTGCCGGTAGCGCGCTGCCCGACATGGTGATGACGGTCTACAATCGCGCCACGATTCCTGCGGCCGATGCCGACCGCATCGCGTGCGCGGGAAAGGTCGTCGCGGCAGGCACGGGGTTCCTCGGCGCCAACGCGGTGAGTATTCCGGCAGGGGGTGACATCCTCGTGATGGTGAGCTCCAAGGGGGCCGGTTCGGTGGATGCGCCCTTTGTGCTCAACGCCCAATTGGAAAGCCCGATGACGGTGCCGTCGGCGGTTGGCGTGACGGTTGAGGGTGAGTATGTTGTGCGTGCCGCGGGCCCGGCGATGCCACGTTCGGACGGCGGTACATGCCCAACGGATATCGATTCCGACGAGGACTACCAGTTTACGTTTGTCACGCTGAAGAACCCCGGAGCTTCCGTCGCCAACCTCACCGTTGGCGCGAACTTGCCTCCTCCGGCCACGGTTGGCGACCTGACCATCGCGGTGTATGCGGCGCCTCCTACCGCGACGACGGTAGACGCGTGCATTGGCAGCTCAAACGATGGCTGCAGCATCAGCTCGTTTTCCATCGACGCGTGCACCGACAACATCCCCGTGCCCGCGGGCGGCCAAGTCACGGTGATGGTCGCAAACTACTACCGTGAATCCGTCGACATCCCATTCACGCTCAAGGTGCGTCGCAAGTAGCTGGCCGGTACCGCGCGTCTTAAACGAACGCAAGATCGTGTCTCAAAGGACAAAATGAATAGAAAAATGACTGTGTTGCGATGGACCGCAGTGCTTTGTGCCGGGGCTGTGATTGCATTGGGCTGCGCAACGTCCGCAGAGAATGTGGTCATTACGGCGGGCACGGGCGATGGCGGCAAGGTAGACGCCAAAGTGGCGCCAAAAGACGCGGCCAAAGACACAGCGGCTACGCTGGGCTCCGATGCCGACCAGTCGATTACGCCGCTCGAGGTTCCCGACACCGCAGCGCCTGCCGACGCAGGCCTGTTTGCCGGCGAGCTGTTCGACCCCACGCCCGAGTTGGCCACAGGCGCGACGTGCGCATCCGAAAACGACGTGGTGGATCGGCGATGCGGCAAGTGCGGCAACCAGCAAGCGCTGTGCGTGAAGCAAACGGATGGCAGCCTCAAAGTCGGTACCTATGGTGGCTGTCGCAACGAAAACATGTCGGCCAATGCATGCTTGGCCAACGCGCAGCGCTTGGGCGCCGCATGTGGCTTATGCGGTAAAACGCTACAGACATGCGATGTCGGGACCATGTGCGAATGGTCCGACGTAAGTTGTGAGGGCGAGGTCGCAGCGGGCTGCGAGGCCGGCAGCGTGCGGCACGTCGCGGTAGGGTGTTCGGGCGACCAGGTACAGCGCCAAGAGTGCAGTGCGGCCTGTGTATGGAAGGCGCCCGAGGCGTGCGCCGTACGAGGCGCCGACGAGCTCGCGCTGCCCACAGCTGCAGGCGTCACCACGACCTTCGAGGCGACCCTGTGGGGCAGCCCTGTGGCGGCCCTTGCAGAGGGGGCCTGCCCAGCTTCGCTGTCGGCCACGATGGGCAACCCGCAATACACCAAGATTCACAACCCCACAGCAGCCAGCGTGCGTGTGAACTTGTGGGTTTCTAAATCGGTAGCGGGCGCACTGCCCGACGTCGTCATGGCTGTCTACAACCGCGCCACGGTGCCTCCTGCAGATGCCGACCGGATGGCATGCGCGGGCAAGGTCGTGGCTGCGGCCAGCGGCCTCTTGGGGTCGGACGCCGTGGTGATTCCGGCCGGCGGTGACATCATCGTCTTGGTCAGCTCGAAGCGCGGCGGTTCGGTCAACGCGCCCTTCGTGCTGAACGCCCAGCTCGACGTTCCGCTTAACGTGCCTAGCACCGTGGGGGCCCTCACCGGCGGGCGCTACGTGATTCGTGCAAGCGGGCCCACCTTGCCCTTCCCAGATATCGGCACCTGTCCGGGCAGCATTGCATCTTCGACGTTGTACCCCGTGACGTACGTGACCTTGACCAACCCCGAGACGTCGCCCGTTACCGTGACGGCAGGCGAGACCACAACCGGCTCGCGCGCGACGCGCGATATCGTGATCATGGGTGTCTACAAC
>JAYWGI010000090.1:0-8676 GCA_043779025.1 Myxococcales bacterium | reverse complement strand
TCGCCGTAGTCACGCTGGAAGTCGTTGGTGGCGCGTGGGATGTGCGCGCTGGATTCGGCGAACTCACCGTGCAGGTGTGTGCCTAGCTCGGCCTCATCTGGGGACATGCTGGCAAAAAAAGTGCGTGACGCCTCGTCGCGAATCACCTCCGAAGACAGCAAATAGGTGGGCTTTGCACGGAACTCGGCAAAGAGTGGACGCAAAACCCGGCCCACGCCATGGTGAATGCCTTCAAAGGAAAGCGGGTTCCTACAATGCCACTTGGGGCCCTTGTCGCACTCTGTGTCGATGGTGACCGTGAGGTACACCGGGGCCGGCCACGCGGCGGGAAGGCTCGTCATCAGAACCACCTCGTGTGCTCGCCCAGGAGATCCACATGGTCCTTCACATACAGGCGCTTGAAGGCCGCGATGGACACGCGCTTTGGGTCTTCGTCGCCGTCCATCGGGATCCCCCCAAGGTCAAACCACGTGCAGCCTACATGTTCAGCCCAGGCGATGCCGGCGTTCATGGCAGGGAGCATTTTGTTGTATTGGGTGTAGTCCTGAGAGCTTGCGCCCATCACGTAGGTGGCCATCGCGCCATGTTTTGCAATGAAGGCAAAGCTCAGCAGCTGGCCACCTGCTTCACAGAGAAACAACTGCCCGCGCGTGCCGTCACAAAGAATCTGTGTCCAAAGTGTTTCGAAGTACGACAGCGCTGCTCCCGACTTGTTTTGGGCGTCCATCATGTTCCCGTGAAGGTGTGCGACCGTCGGCATGTCTGCCCGTGTCGCCACGCGCGTGGTCGCTCCTTCTCTCGCGGCGCGCCGCGCTTTGGCCGAGACATTTTTACTCAAGGGATGGCCTTCACCGAGCCGCAGCCGCAGCGTGCGGGCGTGAGCGCCATCAAAGGCTTGGGTCAAACGGAAGCCTTGTCTTCGAAGCACATTCTCGGCCTCAGGGATACATGCATCATGCACGTAAGGCATGCAGCTCAATCGCAAAATGCCAGCGCGAAGGGTGGCGCGTCGCAGCGAAACGAGTGCATCCGACAAGGCCGCGGCGCGTGCCACCACCGGGCCTCGCTCGATGCTGGCAGACGGCAGGTAGATCGGACCCAGTCCACGTACCCGGCGAACGACTGCGGCGGCGCACACCACGTCGCCTCGTCGCTGAAGAAAGAACCACGGGATCATGGGACGGCCGGCCACGCCCACCGGGGCCCACGCACGCGTTTGGCTGTAGTGCGCCAGTGCCGCATCGTCCACAAACGTATCGAAGGCCCGCCCATCATTTTCACTAAGGTTGGGGCCGAACACGAACTCGTCGAACATCTTAACGGGCACCTATAGGTCTTTGCGTGTCGCTTGGGTATATGCCTAAGGCATGTGGCCGCGCGTTCTTCGATCGATGCCCGCGCACGTTCTTGCGAGCGTGCTCGCGGCAGCCTGGCCGTTTTTGCTCGCGGCGTGGTTCGGTGCCGGGCGCGCCACGGACTTGTTTTACGCAGCGCAAGCTGCGTCGTTGCTTGTCGTCGCACTGGCCGCCGGTGCGTTCCAGGATTCCGCGGTCGTTCCCCGTCTCGCGCGCGTCCGGGAGCAAGAGGGAGCCTCCGCGGAGTCCGCCGTCGTCGCGGCTCTTCAACGTATCGCACTTGTGCTTGGCCTTGCGATCGCCGCGCTTTTTGCCTTGGTCGGTGCCGTGTACATGCATTTGGTTTTCGAGGCCAACCCCCTGGAGTTGCTCGCGTTTGTTGTGCCGTTCGCGGTGGCGGCTCCGATGATGACGATGCGCTCGTTGATGGTGGCATGCCTTCAGTCGAGGGGCGGTCTCGCGGTTCCACGCATGGTGGATGGTCTCAGCATCGGCCTCAGCGCACTTGTTGTGCTGTGCACGCATCGCAGCTGGGGCATGGCGGCAGTCCCTGTAGCGCTGATGGTTGGCGAGTTAGGCGCCGCGTCGCTTGCGACGGTTCTGGCGCGGCGCGCCGGTGTTGGTGTCCTTCAGTTCGGTTCGCCCTCTCATCCCCACGCCCGTGAGCTCCTGCGGCTGGTATGCTCGGAGGCGTTGGGCGGCGCGTTTACACGCGTAAACCCTGTGATCGATCAAGCATGCGTGAGGGCGGTGGGTGTAGTCGGCGCCGTGACCCACGTGAAATACGCGAGTGATATTGCAGGCGTGCCCAGCTCCGTCGTGGGGTCTGCCCTTGTGCCCGCTCTTTTTCTGATGATGTCGGAGCACTATGCGAAGGGCGACGTCGCAGGGCTTGCACGCGTGGCGCGTCGAGGCGCGGCGCAGATTGCGGCGTTGCTCATTGTCGCATCTTTGGCCGTGTATGTCCTCCGGGTGCCGCTGATTACGCTTCTGTTCGGGCACGGCAAGATGTCAGGCGCAGACTTGCAAGCCATTGTCGCGATACTCCCTTGGGGCCTCGCCAATGCTGTGCCGTTGGCGCTGATGATGCTCTACGTGCGCGCCAACATCGCCATTGGCAACAGCGGCATAATGTGGCGCGTCGGTCTGCTCAACGCGTCACTCAACATCGTGCTCGACGTCGCGCTCGGCAGGCTGTGGGGCGTGGGCGGCGTGGTGCTGGGCACGGCCGTCACCCACGGTGTGGTGGCCATCGTGCTCTACGTGCTGTACCGCCGCGCCTCCGCCTTGCTGGGCCGCAGCGGCCGTGTCACCGAAACGTAATGCTCAAGGCGTCACGGAGCAAAGCGGGTTTTCTTCTTTTTGGGCGGTGGCGCCTTGCCCTTGGCGGGCGCCGCGCCCTGGGCTTTGGCGGGTGCCGCGCCGCCTGGTGCTGCGCCTTTGACCTCGGGTGCAGCTTCGGTCTCGAAGGTGCCCGTGGAGGGCAGCATGGCGCCTACCTTCCAGACGTCTCCCGCCTTGCGCGCTTGGCGATCGCAGAGCTCAGCCGACTGCTTGCCGTCGTGGTACACGCGCACGCAGGCCGCGGGGCCACCGGCGAACCGAGCGTCTGTGTAGTGTACACGTAGTGAGGTGGGCTGCTCGGAACGCGTAATGTACAGGTTGGTTTGGAACCCCGAGAGTGCAGCGCTGCAGAACGACGCCTTGGGCGCTGCCAGCGAGCACACGCCGCCCAGTTTGTCCTGAGCCTCCACCTCCACGCGCGGAAAGGTACTCGGGTCGTCGTTCGGGTCAAAGTCTGCCCAGCCCAGTTGCACCAGCGTTCCCGCGCTGGCGTCGGGGCCGCAGCTCACCACAGCGCCCGCCTCGCTGCGCCTCCCGCCGTCGTCTCGCACCTCGAACTTGAGTACGTAGCGGCCTAGCGTGTCGGCCGGGAAGCGCACCTTGGTGGTCTTTGGAATGTAGGTGAACTTGGACGTCGATCCCTTGGGACGCTCTTCAAACACCCAGGTCGTATCGACGACGGCAAAGTAGCCACGCGCGTCTATCTTTGCTTCGCATTCGACCATCTCGCCGGCCTTCACATTGAGCTCTGGCTTGCCGTCGGTTTCGCTGACAGAGCGGCACATGATGTGCGCCTGAGGAGCGTTTCCGCACGTTTCGGCTTCGGCGCGTTCGATGTGAAAGTGCACGACCTTCTCGGTGCGGTCCACGAGTGCAAACGTCGCGGCGGCGTCCTTGTCCCCGGCCACTGGGCAGCCCGACCCGGGCAGTCGTTCCGACACGTATATATGTAGCGCCGTGCCGGTTTCGATCACTTCCGAAATGCGTACCGCCGTGATACCTTGCCAGTCGCTAACCGCTGCGATGACCATCTTGCCGTTCCAATCGATCTGCGGCGGGGCAGGGGCAGTGCCCGTCCAAAGCGCAGTCCAGTCCTCGAGGTTTTTGACCAATCGATACCCGGCGGTTGCGCCCGCATAGGATTCGCTGCTCGCGGGTGTAACAGCCAAGCGATCACCTCGCTCGCGTGTGGCTTCCCTCCCCGTTTTGAGTCGGTGAATGTAGCTGGTCGGGGTGGGAGGAGGGCATGCCGAAAGACCAATCCCAAGGGCCAACATCCACGCGGAAGGAACGAGATATCGCATCAACCCCGGAGGTTAACTCAACCTGCGGGGTCAGGGGCAAGAGGTTGGCTTGCCAAGTTGCGCGCGGGCGCCTATGCGTAGCGGCGCTGTGAGCGAAGCACTTTTACTCAACCGTATTTTGGCGGCTGCCGTCGGCTCGGTGTCGACCGCCGTCGGCGTGTCCACCGTTTGGTACGCGCACCAGAAGATGTCGTTGCATGGCGGCGGACCACCGATGGCGCTTGTGGCCGTGCTCCTGGTGTTGCCCCTGACGCCTGCCTACGTGTACGCCTGGCGGCGCTGGCACGACAGCAGTAGCTCTTCCTGAAGTACTTCATGAACTGAGCGTTGTGTGAGCATTTGCTGGAGATTGATTGCGCCTGTTCGTCGCGCCGAATCATCTCCGGTGGTCCGTTTGCGTTTTGCCCTCGAACGGGCGACACTTTTAACGTGCGCCGTTTATCCCTTGGTAGCTCCACAAGAAATTCGCTCTCTGTGAGCGACCGTAAAAGCGTTCCATGAAGCGAGCAAACCGTGTTCTTTGGCTGAGCGACGCCGCACCGAAAACGGCCGCGCGTCCGCGCTTGGACAGCGAGATGTGGGTTGTGTCGGACGCCCAGACGGAAAGCGATGCCATTGCCATGCTCTCTTGGGGCGACGTCGATTTGGTGATCATCGAGGAGCCCTGGAACCTCGGCGGCACGGTGCTGAAGCACCTGATGAATACGGAAGATGCTCCGGCGTTGGTGCATGTGGTGCGTGGCACAAATTCTGTCGCGCCCGAGTCGATGGATGGACCGCCGGCTATCGCAATCGACAAGCTCCAAGGCAGCTGGGGCGCCACGCTCGAAGAGGTGATGGTGCAGCATCGTCTGGTGCGCTTTGTGCGGCGTGCGGCGCGCGGAGAGTCGGGGCGATTGGATGCCACGGCCATTCAAATCGCAGATGTACTCCGCGCGGCGGCGCGCTTGCCGCATGGCGTACATATCGCGCTCGAAGGCCCGCGCGGAAAAGGTTCGCTGAGTGTGCTCTCCGCCGAATCTGTTGAGCTGAGCTACGGCGCGGCGGTCGGCGCCGATGCTTTGTTCTTAACCCACTTGGTGCCTCCTACGTGGTTGGTGTCGCTTGCGCAGGCCCCCACATCTCGAAGCGCGATCGTCCCCGGGCTGCCCCTGCCGACCATGCTTGGCGAGCTCGGCAAGCAGTGGCCACAGTGGTTGCGTCTGGCTTCCAACATGCCGTCGTTGGACGCTGTGTTGTCCGTGGGCCCTGGCGTTCAGGTGCCCGCTGAAGCGCGTGCATGTTTGCGCAATCCATCACCCCTTGCGGAGAACCTGATGCACGTAGCACAGGACCATTTGCAGGTTTTGCGGGCGATTTCGGGACTCCACCAGGCCGGCACGTTGCGCTCTGGCGAGACGGCGCCGCCGGCGTCCAGTGCCATGCGCGGAGGTCATCCGTATCGTCGTGTCACGCAAGAGGCGATGGTTGCGCAGCGGCCCGCCCCGGTTGCGGGGGCGGCTGCGCCCGGAGTAGCGGGTGCGGTGGTTGCGTCGCAAGCGGCGCCCCGCGCGGCGGCCGTGCTCTCGAGTGTGCCCAGCACTGCGCGAGATTCCAGAGAGGTCGATGCGTCCGAGCTCAGAATCGCGCCGGTCATCGCCACCTTGGCCCCGCCCAAGGTCTCGGCCGGGCGCGCGTCCATGGCTCGAGGCACGCTGCTCGGTTTTGGGGCCAAAGCGTCGGCCGACGGCGTGGCTCCCGTGGGCCTGGTTGGCGGAGGCGGTGTGCAATATGCACCCACCACGACGCCGGCCTCGGAGCCCGCGGCCTTGCACACTGTTTCCGTCCCCGCGCCCGTGCCGCAGCGTGCGCTGGTGCGCTCTGAGGCCCCGAGCTCGGACGATGCGCCTCAGACGGCGCGATCGCTTCACCTTGCGGCCTCCTTGCCGCCAGACGGGGTGAAGCCCGCGTCCTCTACGCTGCGCCGCGAGGCGATGCGACCCACCCTCTCTGCGCCGCCGGCTGGCTCTACCCCGCGCCTGCCAGACGAAGAGCCGTCTGTGGTTGTGCTCGAGAGCTTGCCGCCGTCGTCCCGTACGTCCGGGATTGTTCGAGACGCCGCGGGGTTTGCAAGTGATACTGCGTCGCCCTCGCGGCCGGCATCAGCGCTAGTGGCCGTTGCTGAAGCGCCCGGCGCGCCGGAGCCTGCGCCAGAGCCGCCAAGCGCCGCATCGCTGAAACCCGCCACGGACCGGCCTTCGTTTGCGCGCACGCGTGGTGCCATGACCGAGACCTTTGTCAGCGAGCGGCGACGCAGTCCCAAAGCCGTTTGGGCCGTTTCCGGGGGCGCGGTGCTTGTAGCGGTGCTCGCGGGCGGCTTGTGGCTGCGCACGCGTTCCGCCCACCAGCTGCAGCGCCCCAATGCGGGGCCTGCACCGACGGTTCAGCCCGTCGCCGCGACGCCTCCTGTGATTGAGTCACCAGCGCCCGAGAAGCCTCCTCTGGTGGCCGAGGGCACCGCAGCGCCCAAAGCCGATGCGGCCGTGGTGGCGGATACACGACCGCTATGGAGCCATCGTGAGCTTGAAGTGGCGTTGGACAGAGGGCTTCCGCGGCGCGTGGTGGAAGAGGGACAGCGCGTGATTGCGGCCCACCCCGAGGACGCTGTGGCCTGGGAGATGCTGGGAGTCGCCTATCGTGCGCTGGGCAAGCGCGCCGAGGCTCGTGCCGCTTTTACCTCATGCGCCGAACATGCCAAGGGGACGATGCGTGCAGAGTGCACAGCCTTCGCCAAGTAGCGCGTGCGCTGTGTTTTGAAAACGTAATGGCTAGCTATTTCGCAAGCGGATTTTCGCCGTCGATGGGGCGTACAGGACGCCCGGGCTTGCCGGCGCCAGGCTCTACGGCAGGCTGCGCTGGTGTGGCGGGAACCTGTGGCGCGACGGTGGGCGTCGTGCTCGGCCCCGGGGCGGGTAGCTTCACGGGCGGCTTGCCCGCAGCGCTTGCCGCCGGATGCTTGCCGCCTACCCCCGCCGGGTCGGCGTGCAGCTGCAACAAGATCTGCATGTCGGTGTCGAGCTTGAGTTGGCGCTCCTCAGGCAGGAAGCCCGGCGCCACGGCGCGGACCATGACCCAAGTACCCGCAGGCAGGCGGGCGAAGTGATCTCGCGGGTCTAGCGGTGCGCCGTTGACTGTGATTCGCGCTTCCTGAGGATCGGTTTCCACGGTGAGCGAGTGCTCTGCCGGGCGGCTTGGTACAACCGCGGCGCCGGGCGTAGGGGACACCGGGGCGACCACGCCCGATGCGGGCGCGACAGTGGGCACAGTGGCCTGGGGCCCGGGTCGGGTCGCAGTCCAAACGCCGCCCAATGCGACGAGCGCAAGCGCGCCCATGCCGATGGGCTTGAGGAGGTTCCGCCTCGCCGCAGGCGGTAGTTCGTGAACTTTGGATTCGGTGACCGCACCTGAGACCTGCGTGCCGTCTCCTGTGGGCTCGCGGTCCTGGCCGATTTTGCTTTCGCCTGCGCTCGTGTTGAATGCGGTGCTCGAGGCGGCGGCCATGGGGATTATTGCGGGGGCGACCTCAAACCGGCCACCGTTTTTCTCGGCCACGTCCAGCGCCCGAATTTGCTTCTGAATGCTGAGCTGGCGCGTTACCCGCTCCTCATCGAACACTTCGGCCAGGCGGCGTCCGACCTCGCTTGCAGGCGCGTCGTCGCCGATAAAGCGCAGCAAGGATTCGAGATCTTGGCTCATCTCGCTGGCCTTGGTGTAGCGCTCCGAGAGCCGCGCATTCAGCGCGCGGTCGGTGATCTGCTGAACGCGGTCGCGAAGCGCGCCGGCGTCCATCACGGGCGGAATACACGCATCGGGACCGCGCAGCTTGGTGAGCACCAGGGCTGGCGCCACACCCTTCCAACGCCGTCGCTGCGACGCGGCTTCCCAGAGCATGACGCCCACGGCGTACACGTCCGCGCGGTTGTCGACGACGCCCATAAGCGCCTGCTCGGGCGACATGTAGGTGACTTTGCCCTTGATGGTTCCTACGCGTGTCTCCACACGTGAATCGGCGGCCTTGGCGATGCCAAAGTCTACCACTTTGACCTGCCCGTCGTAGGTGACAAGAATGTTGTGGGGCGAGATGTCGCGGTGCACAAGCTCGAGCGGGGTGCCGTCGAAGTCTTTGGCATCGTGTGCATACTGCAAGCCTTTGAGCACATCGATGAGCACGCGTATGTGGTCGGCAAACGTGAACTGTTTGCGGTAGCCCAAGCGGTTAATCCACTGCTGCAGCGACACGCCCTCCAAATACTCCATCGCGATGTAGTGCTTGCCGCCGTCGTCCCCCACCTCGTAGGTGTGCACCACGTTGGGGTGCGACAGCTTGCAGGCCAGGCGCGCCTCTTCGATAAACATGTCGACGAAGTCCGGGTCTTCCGTCGCGTCGGCGCGCATGAGCTTGACCACAGAGAGTTTGCGTACGCCCATGGGCCCGCGATGCACCGCAAGGTACACCGTCGCCATCCCGCCCTGGCCCAGCTCCGCGATGAACTGATACCGCCCAACAGCGGGCGCCACAGCGGCGCCTACAAAGGTGGCAGCGTCCTCGACATCGAGTTCGGTAATGCTGGAGTCGGGGTCTATAGGCACGGGCTGAACTATGCGCCGATCGCCGGTGCGGGGCCAAGTGGGAA
>JAYWGI010000089.1:0-8687 GCA_043779025.1 Myxococcales bacterium | reverse complement strand
ACTACTCGTCGGGCCTTTGCATGGCGGAGATCGCGTGGATGGCCGCGGTTGAACAGCTGGACATGCTGCTCAACGACGCCATGTACGGCATTTTATTTCGCGACATTAACCCGTGCCGAAACTTTATCGATCAGTACGTGGCGCGCAGGTTTATCGCGCGCGCAGGCATTATCATTAACACGGGCGAGGACAACTACCTCACCACGGCCGACGCCGTGGAGAAGGCGCACACCGTGTTGGCGAGTCAGTTCATCAACGAGGCTTTTGCAAAGAACGCTGGCGTCGTCGAGGAGAAGATGGGCCTGGGCCATGCGTACGAGATCAACCCCTGGCTTGAGAACAGCTTCCTGCTCGAGTTTGCGCAGGCGCAATTGGTGCGGCAGATCTTTGATCGTCACCCGATTAAGTGGATGCCGCCCACCAAGTTCAAAACGGGCGATGTCTTCCAAAGCCATGTGCACGACGCGCTCTTCAATTTGGTCGGCGTTGCGACCAATCAATCCATCGAGCTCTTGGGGATGTTCAGCGAGGCCATCCATAACCCTATGCTCATGGACAGGTACCTGTCGCTGAAGGCTACTAAGTACGTGTATTCCGCTTGTAAAAGCTTGGGCGACGAGATCGCGTTCAAGGACGACGGCATCGTGGCAAACCGCGCGCGCCAGGTTCTGGACGAGGCCGTTGTCCAGCTCGAATCGGTAGAGCGCGACGGTATCTGGGCGGCCATAGCGCGCGGCGAGTTTGCAGATGTCAAGCGCACGCGCGAAGGCGGCAAAGGCTTCAAGGGCGTGGCCCTGCGCGCGCCGAACTACATGAACCCATTGCTCGACGCGATGGAGACGCAGCCATGAGTCAGGCTGGACCGCACGCAGCAAAATCTCCCGAGCTTCTGAAAGCCTACGGCGATCGCCGCGGCGACGGCATGGTGCAGATGAGCTTCACGCTGGAGATCCCGCCTTCGGCCAAAGCCCGCGAGGTCGCTAAGCTCTATGCCGCCATGCATGGTCTTGCAGATCCGTTGGTGGCCACGATGGAGGAGTGCGCCAAGGGCTTCTCTTACTTCGTCGTCTATGGCCACAGCGCGCACACCATCGACGCCAGTGCCATCGAGGTACCTGAGGTCACCACGGTGACCATGACGCGCGACGAGATGTATGGTCGCGTGAAAGAGGTACGCGGTCGCCCCATCGTAGTGGTGGGCGCATGCACGGGCAGCGACGCGCATACCGTCGGTATCGACGCCATCCTCAACTACAAGGGCTACGGCGGCGACAAAGGCCTCGAGAGCTACAAGTGTTTTGAGTCTTACAACTTGGGCTCACAGGTCGAGAACGACCAGCTTGCCGAACGCGCGCTTGCACTACGCGCCGACGCCATCCTCATCAGTCAGATTATTACCCAGCGTAACTGCCACAAGGAGAACGCCGCGGCCTTTGTAGAGATGGCCAAGGCGCAGGGCTTTAGAGACAGTACGGTACTGCTCCTCGGCGGGCCGCGTATCGATCACAAGCTTGCGCTCGAACTAGGCTTCGACGCGGGCTTTGGCCCGGGGACAAAGCCCAGCGATGTGGCGTCGTTCCTGGTCGACCGACTCTGCTCCGCACTCGACACACATACCACCCCGTCATCCTGAGCGAAGCGAAGGACCTCCCGGTGCTTTACGTTCACGCCACCCCGTCATCCTGAGCGAAGCGAAGGACCTCCCGGCCACAGTGCCATTCATGTGGTGTATTCTGCATTGACCTCGATGTAGCGGTACCCCAAATCGCTGGTGTAGACCACGCTTTCTCCGGTGCCATCACCCAGCAAAAGATCGAGCGCAATGTCTTCGCTACCCATCGCTTTGCACACCGCTCCACGATCGAAGGCGCGCGGCTCGCCGTTTTCAAACACCGTTACTCCTTGTATCTTGCACGAAACGCGTGAGGCATCTTGCAAGTCAGGGGAGTTGCCTACTTGGCTCACAAAGCGGCCCCAGTTTGGGTCTTTGCCGTAGAGCGCCGTGCGCACAAGCGCGCTGGATACCACAAGGTCTGCGATCCGTCGCGCGGCGGCATCGTCGGCGGCGCCCGTGACGCGCACGGTGGTGACGGCAGTGGCGCCCTCTCCGTCGCGCGCGATGAGCCACGAGAGCTTGCGTGCGACGCGTTCGACTTCGGCGCGCGGATCGTGCGTGCAAGCTGCACCCGTTGCAAACAGCAGGAACGTGTCGTTGGTGCTCGCGTGCGTGTCTACGTGCACCGCGTTGAAGCTGCTGCGTGCAATGTCTCGGAGCAGCGCGTCCAGTTCGGCCGGGGCAAGCGCCGCGTCGACGCCGCAGAAGGCGAGCATGGTGGCCATGTTGGGGTGAATCATCCCGGCTCCCTTGCAGACGCCCGCCACGCGCACGGGCGCGTTCGCCACCGAGCTTTGGGCTTTGGGGTAAGCGTCGGTGGTTTGGATCGCGTCCAAGAAGGCAGTGCCTGCGGCTGCGCCGTACGCGAGCTGCGCAAACGCTGCATCAATGCCCGTGAGCACCTTTCCCATCGGCAACGGCTGGCCAATCACACCCGTGCTGCAAACCAGGACCTCATGCGGCGCGCAGCCCACGTGGCTGGCAACGCGTTCACACATTGCGATAGCGTCATTCATGCCTTGAGCTCCGGTGCACGCGTTGGCGTTGCCGCTGCTTACGATCACGGCGCGTACAAGACCCTCGCTCTGCGCCAAATGTTTACGCGAAACGAGCACGGGGGCGGCCGTGAATTTGTTCTGCGTGAAGATGCCTGCGACAGAGATCGCTGAATCGAAGGCGATCAATCCCACGTCTGTACGGCCGCTGGGCTTGATGCCTGCGCGCACGCCGGAGCTGCGCACACCATGCAAATCTGCAAGCGTGAGTGCGGGGGCACGGAGTGAGGGCGGGGGAGGGAGAGGTCGTTCGTTCATTGATTCGCCGGCTACATTGCGCATGCGCGCGCCCTTGAATCAAGCGAGGAAGCAAAGCGCTCCCAGTCACAGGCGATACTCCCTCGACCAAGCTGCTGGCCGGGCGCCTAATCCTCGCTACAGCACGACACGAACTCTGTGATAGGAATGAAACGTAGTCCTATGATCTCGCTTACAGCCCCTCAAGCGCGTGTGCTCGTTGTAGACGACGAGAAGTTCATTCGCGATGTGCTCTGCGACTTTCTGGTGCTTGAGGGCTACGAGGTCCGATCTGCAGAGACTGGCCTTCGCGCACTCGCTGAGCTTGAGCATTCGCACTTCGATGTCGTGCTCACCGATTTGAAAATGCCAGAGCTCGGTGGCTTGCAGTTGCTAGAGCAGATTGCCCTCAAGGCGCCCCATGTAGTCACGGTGGTGATGACCGGGTTTGGTACGGTCGAGACGGCCATCGATGCGATGAAGCGCGGCGCGTACGAATACGTGCTCAAGCCCTTCCGCGTTGAAGAGGTACTGCACGTGATCCGCCGCGCCGCGGACAAGCGTTTGCTTGTGGCGGAAAACTTAAGACTCAAGGAAGCGCTGTCGCTATACAAGGTGTCGGAGGCCATACAGTCCGCACTTTCGCTTGATGAATTGCTGGCGGCGGTGTCTTCGGCCGCAAAGGACGAGATCGGCGCGGACCTGGTTAGCGTGTGGGTGGCGGACCCCACGGTCACGTGGTCTGAGCGTGTCCGGCGTGTACGGACCGAAGGCGAAGGCGTGATGAGCGACGCCGACTTTGGCGCCTTCGATGCGTTGGCGCTCGCGGAGCGCTTGGGCCAGGGCGGCTTTGTGGCGGAGCAGAACCAACGCGCTGCGCAGCTGTTTGCGACCCAGCCGGCGTCGGCCGTGGTGAGCGTGATGGCGCTGCCGCTTCACGCCAAAGGCGCGCTGGTCGGCATGGTCGCGCTTGCAAGCACCACGCGCAACTACCGCTTCGACGAGGGGCACCGCAAGCTGATGACTCTGGTGACTTCGCGCGCGTCGCAAGCCATCGAGAACGGGCGCCTGTACGAGGATTTGCAGGCTTCGTTTCAACAGACCATTGAGGGCCTGGCCAAAGCTATCGACAAGATGGATCGATACACTGCGGGTCACTCCGAGCGTGTGGCTGTGTATTCGCATTATCTCGCCAAACGCCTGAACATGTCGCTGGAGACTCAGGGTGTGGTGCGGCACAGCGCTCTTATGCATGACATCGGCAAGCTCGGTTGCGTAATGAACTTGAATAAGCCAGGCAAGCTCACCAGCGAGGAATACGAGGCCTTCACGTTGCACCCGACCTTTGGGCGGGACATCTTGGAGCCCATCAAGTTTTTGAATCCGCTGATACCTGGTGTCTACATGCATCATGAGCGTTGGGACGGCCGCGGGTATCCGATGGGCCGCGCTGGAAATGACGTGCACGAGATCGCGCGCGTGATCTCCATTGCAGATACCTACGACGCCATGACCTCGGACCGCGCCTACCGGCGTGCGTTGCCGCACGAGGTCGCGATGGGTGAAATCGAGCGCTGCGCAGGCGGCCAGTTTGACCCGGAGATGGCCAATACCTTTGCGACCGTCATGGACGACTTTCGCGTCGAGGAGACGGCGGGCGGACGGAGCATTCCCGAGTGAGCATAGAGGCCGGCCGGCCGTTCACCGCGCGTTATCTGGGGCGTGTGGAGTATGGCGAGGCATGGGCGATGCAGCAGTCGATGCTGCAGGCGCGCATTGAGGGCACCATTGGCGACACCGTGCTTTTGCTTGAGCATCCACCCGTTGTCACGTTGGGGCGAGGGGCCGACGCTCAAAACATTGTGGCCTCGCCCGAGCAGCTCGCGCGCGAAGGGATCTCGCAATACGCTACCGAGCGCGGCGGTGACGTTACCTACCACGGACCCGGACAGCTCGTGGCGTATCCCATTGTGGATCTCAAACCGAACCGCTGCGACGTGCGCGCCTATGTGCGCTCCCTGAGCCGCGTGATGAGTCGCGTGCTGTCCGCACATGGCGTAGCCTCCGGCTACCTCAGCGACTACATCGGCGTCTGGGTGCAAGACCAAGAGCATGCACTTTGGCCCTGGCCCGAGAATGCGGTTTCGAGGGAGCTCAATTCAGTGCATCTTGCAAAGATTGGTGCCATCGGGGTCAAGCTTAGCCGCTGGGTCACGATGCATGGGTTTGCGCTTAACCTTACGACCAACCTTGAGCACTTTGAGCTCATTGTGCCATGTGGCATCACGGCTCACCCCTTGACGAGCTTACTCGCATTGACGGGTAAATCACTGAGCGTTCGTGACGCCGCGATGCAAGCGGCAGAGTCGTTTTCGGTCGAGTGGAATGCCCCCATGACGTGGGAGGATGCAGCGTGCGGCGTGGACTGATGGCCGCCGTGGTGCTGAGCTCCGCGGTGCTAGGCGGACTTGGATTGTGGTGCGGAGCGCCAGCTCAGCGGCAAGGGCCGCCTGAGCCCTCTGACGCCACCGCGGACAGCGGCGACGCGGGAGAAGCCATCGTAGCCGATGCTGCAACTTTGGACGCCGGCGCCGATGCTGCTGCGCCCATCCCGTTTGCCGAACGTGTGCTCAGGCGCGCGCGCGACTATGAGGGTGGCCCGGGATTCACCCGAGGCGAATTTAGCCTGGGAAAGCGCACGTTGCTTGCTGCACTCTACAAGCAAAGCTTGGGCGTAGGGAACGCGCGCGCGGTGTTCGCATGCCTCAAGCCCGTGGCGCCTGTGAACAAGGTGCGCGCGCGCGACACGGTACGTTGGGTTCGCGAGGAAGCTACTGGGCGCCTCGTGATGGTGGAGTTTGAGCGTGCGGCCGATGATGTCTATGTGTGCAAGGTGCAGGGCGAGAAGCTACACGGTGAGCGCCTAAAGATAATTGCAGAGCGCATGCGTCGCACAGCGTCGCTGCTAGTGCGCACGGACTTTGCCGAGGCTTTGCGTGCCGCCGGGCTGGAGCCCAGCATGTCGCACGTACTGGACGATGCTCTGGAAGGGCGCCCTCATCTGACCGACCATCCGCAGGGCTTGCGCTTGCGTGTGGTTTACACAGAAGACCGCATCGATGGTCAGTTCGCTCGTTACGAGCGAATTGATGCGCTGGAGGCCATCGGGCCCAAGGGCATCTCATCGCGCATTTTTGCCTGGCCGGAGAACTGTGCGCAGTGCACCTATTTCGACGCAGAGCAGAAGCACCCCATTCGCGGCATGTTTCGTCCGCCCGTCCCACTTGCTCGCGTGGTGTCGCGCTTCAACATGCGGCGTATGCATCCTGTGCTTCATCGGGTGATGCCTCATACGGGCGTGGACTTTGCCGGGAGCACGGGCACCCCCATCTTTGCTGCTGCGGACGGCCGTGTAGTGCAAGTTGGCCCATCAGGCCCATGCGGAAACCGCGTCGAGATCAGCCACGCATTGGGCATCTCTACGGTGTACTGCCATCTTTCGCGGTTTCGTGCGGGGATCCGCGCGGGCGAGCGCGTGGACCAAGAAGACGTGATCGGTTACGTAGGCACCACAGGGCGCTCTACCGGTCCACATTTGCACTTCGCCGTCAAACGGGGCGGACGCTTCGTCGATCCGTTGTCGCTAAAAATGGATGGCGTGGAGCTCGTCCCTTTCAAAGAGCGCGAAGCTTTTGACACGCTTGTGGCGAGCGCCGCCCACGAGCTCGAGGTGTTGCCGTGGCCCGAACTGCCTGCAGATTTGGCCGTTCTTGCAGCCGACGAAGACAACCACGACGAGGGCGAAGAGCTAGACACGGACGCGGGGTTGCCGCCGGCGCATTGACTCAGTGTGTACCGAGTGAAGAGCCGGTCTTGGGGCGCGCATTCCAGATGCGTGTAGAGAGTAACAAGCCGAGCGCGGCCACTGGCAGCATCGCCGCGGGCCAGACCCACCAGTTGTGCACGTCGTGGGCGGCCGCGTCCTTCGGCAGCACGCGGCCCATGACAAAGGCCACCGCCGCCGTGCCGAAGTACACGAAGCCGTCGATGATCCCAACCGCGATGCCCGTATTCTTGCTGCCGCCAAAGTCCATACTCGCGGTGCCTGAGAGCATGCCGTGCACGCCGATAATGGCGAGGGTCATGAGCACAACCACTGGGCCCACCAGCGCGAATGACAGCGTTGGGAACATAGCCAGAGTGCCTATGCACATCACGCCGTAAAGCACCGCGGCCACCGGTCCGCGCCTGGAGCCAAATACGCGGTCGGAGATCACCCCAGCGACCATGCTGCCCAAGATGCCCGCCATGCAGTTGAGTAAGCCCCAATGCAGCAACACAAAGTCGTGGGATCGGCCCAGCTCCTTGGCAAAGGGCTTGTAGTATTGGAGCACGCCGTTTCGGAGGTAGCCGCTGCAAAACTCGATGGCGATGATGGTGAGCAGAGCTGGGTTTTGCAGCATGCGCGCAGCAACTTGCATGGGAGAGACACGCGGGCCATCCTCGGTGGCATCGCCAAGCGCGAAGTCTTTGTGGCCGGCCTCGCCGGGGGTGTCACGCACCACAAGCGCATCGATGACTGCAAACCCTGCGAGCAAAATTGCTGGGACGTAGAAGCCCCATGCGAGGCCGAAGGTCTTGCCAATTTGGGGCGCTAAATCATATGCAAAGTACAATCCGAGGGCGATGAGAATGCCAAAAATCCCGCCGAAAGTGCCGCGCTCTTTGAGATGAAACCATGCGCTGTTCACCTTCACGATGGCCACCGCGCCAAAGCTTTGGAAGTACATGTTCACGCCGTAGATGAGCGTTGCAACCGGCAACAGCGCAGCGCCGGGCCCCGTGTGACGCGAGATGGCAAAGCCCAGGGTGGCGTTGGCTGCGGACGCTCCGATGGTTGAGAGCAGGATGGTGTTGCGGCCGCCGAGCTTGTCGGTGATGGGGCCGTTGATGATGAACGACAGGCCATAGACCAGCGCGCCGATGCCATAGATGTTGCTGAACTCGAGCTTGGTAAAGAGCCCGCCGCCGGAAGCGTCGCCCATGGTGGCATTGAGGTTGTATCGCCCCATGTAAAGCATGGCGTAGCTAAGACCCACCGGAAGCCAGTTGATAACGCGCCTGCGCAAAAAGGCGTCGCTGTGCCCCATGTCCACTTTGGGTAGGCGACGGACCAAGAGAGCGACCACGACGAGCAGCGCGGCGAGCAGCAGAATTTCAATAGCCCAGGCAGGAAAATGCATCGGCGGGGACCATAGCGGATGAATCCTCGGCAGCAAGGCAGCAATTGTGGCCTGCCGTCGCGAGAATGCTCCGATGGCGTGCTTGACCGCCGGGCGGATGGGCGTCGCGGCCCGGCCCGGCCTTGTGACGTGCAAGTCTAGCGGCTTTCGTGTTTCCTCACGAACTCAGGAGAATCTCATGTCCTCACTTTTCGGCGATTTGATTGGTCAAGTACTTGGTCAGGCCCTCGGCACTGAGCATGGGCCTGTCGGCGCTGCAGGCGTTCACCGCGAAGAGCTGAGCGCACGGTTTGACGTCGGAGCGTTTCCGTGGCGACACGCCGCGTCGTGTCGGTGTGTCGTTACGGTAACGCGACTTTGTGAGCGCTGAAGCCTTTGGCAAACTTGGCCCACGGTCTGGGGCCGTCGCATCGTGTGACTCAAGAGGTACTTCATGGCCGCTGATCTACGCGAGATGGAAAAAATCCAAGAGGACCACCACAGCCGTTCGGGTCGTGCCCGTTGGGGCTGGGCTTTGTTGGGGGCAAGTGTGGCTGT
>JAYWGI010000088.1:0-3095 GCA_043779025.1 Myxococcales bacterium | reverse complement strand
GTCTAAGTTGGTGATGGCCGAGGTGACCACCGCGCCGTCTTTGCCCAGCACCGGATAGTGCACCAAACCAATGTGCAGTGTGCTCATGCGCTGTCTTTACCCTGATCGGGTTTGGTCTTCTTCGCCTTCTTTGCGGGCTCAAATACCTGCCGGCGCGCACTCATGTCGGGCCGACGCACTTGCGTGCGGGCGATCGATTGCTCAAGCCGCCACGCATCGATAAACTTGTGGTTCCCGGAGGCCAATACCTCCGGCACCAGCACGCCGCGAAAGTCTACGGGGCGCGTGTACTGCGGGTATTCGAGCAGCCCTTGTGCGCCGTGCGACTCCTCCACCACCGACTCGGCATTGCCGAGCACGCCGGGAAGCAAGCGCACCACAGCCTCGACGATGGCCATAGCCGCGACCTCGCCGCCCGTCATCACGAAATCGCCCAGCGAGATCTCCTCGTCCACGTGGCTGCGCACGCGTTCGTCGAAGCCCTCGTAGCGGCCACACATCAGCAAAATCGCCGGCTCCAGTGCCAATCTTGCGGCAGCGGCTTGGGTGAACGGTGCGCCTTGCGGTGTGAGCAAAATGCGACGCGGCCGCGTGGGCGCATCGCACGCCTCCATGGCGGGCACCACGACGTCGCTGCGAAGCACCATGCCACTGCCACCACCAAAAGGTGTATCATCCACGTTCTTGTGTTTGCCCAAACCAAAGTCACGCAGCTGGCGAAGACGAATCTCCGCCTGCCCGCCAGCCACTGAACGCCCAACAAAGCTGAGGCGCACAAAGTCCGCGAAGAGCTCCGGAAAGAGCGTGACGATGTCGATGCGCATGGGCCGTTGCTTAGGTGCGGTACGCAAGCATCAAGACGAGGTGCTAGCCTTGTCCGCCTTGAGTCTCAACGCCTCGGCGTCACGGCTTTCTTTGGACGCACGCCCGGGGTTCTGCGGTTCGAGCTCTAAGCCTTCAATGCTCTCGAGCGCAACCTCTCGCCCCTCTACGTCAATCCAAAGCACGTAGCCCTCACGGTTGGGGACCTCGAGCAAACCGCCCTCCACCTGCACCACGAACACGTCCACCGAAGGGTAGTTGCGATAGTCTTTGACAACACCAAACGCCTGGTTTTCGCCTAGAGAAACGCGCGCGCCCAGGATGTCGCCCACATAGAATTCGCCGTCATCCAGCGGCGGAAAGTCCTCGCGGCGCACACACACCTGAGCGCCACGCAGCTCGTCGGCGCGGTTCCGGTCGGTGACCGAATGCAAGCGCATCAGGATCGCGTCGTCCGCGCGGCGGGCACGGTCTACCGACACCTCGTGCTCTTTACCGTCCGCGAGGCGGAGGAGCACCTCGTCCACGTCCAAAAGCAGATCGCTGTCGGCGTTGAAAAGCCGAAGGCGGAGCTCGCCTTGGACCCCGTGGGGTCGTGCGATCTCCGCCAGCGGTACCCACGTTGTATCGGGGTTGGTAGTGCTCAAAGTCAGTCCAGGATGTCAAGATGTGCGCGCTGCCCCTGCTTGGCAGCGGCGGCGATGATCGTGCGGATCGACTGCGCGGTTTTGCCGTCGCGGCCAATCATCTTGCCGATGTCATTCTTGGCGACGCGAAGCTCGAGCAGCGTGCTGCCCTCGCCTTCCATCTCGGTCACAGCGACTTCGGCGGGATTGTCCGCCAATGCTTTTGCGATCGTAGAGACCAGTTCTTTGAGCGCCATTGCGTGACTTTACTTCGCGACCTTGGCGGCCTTCACGAGGCCGGCCACGGTGTCGCTAGGCTGCGCGCCTACGCTGGTCCAGTAGCCGTAACGCTCGGAGTCGATGACGAGCGAGGCGTTGTCAGAAGGATTGTAGGTGCCAATTTGCTCGAGGAATCGGCCGTTGCGCGGGCTACGCTGATCGGTGACGACCAAGCGGTAGAAGGGAGCTTTTTTGGCGCCGGAGCGAGCGAGACGAATGTGAACGGCCATGAGGGTATCCTGTACGAATTCCGAGCGAATCGGGTGTGGACTGCATGCACCCGACCTACTGTGGAAAGGCTGCATGAGAGCTGTGTGAGAGCGCGAGGTGTAGACGGAATGCCGAGCGATCGTCAAGCCAATCGTGACCAAGCGCGCACGCTCAGGTCCCTGCGTCCTCGCTCGCCAAAAGCCTGGCCAAGCGCTCTAGCTCTACCCGCAGCACAATGACCCGCTCCTCGCCCACGACCACAGCGCCTGGCGCCGAGCCCTTGGGTTTGCGCAGGTGGCGTTTTTGCGTGTATTGCACATCCACAACCGCCTCGCCCCGCGCGTCGGAGAAGTGCGCGGCCAAGTGTGCGGCGTCGACCAGGGTGTCGGAGCCCAAGGCGGAATGGCGGTCCCCGCGCGCGACCACGTGGCTTCCGGTGCGACCTTTTGCGTGAAACCACCAATCCACGGGACGAGCATATTTGCTTGTGAGTTCATCGTTTTGGGCGGCGCCCTTGCCGGCCATGAGCATGTGCTCGCCGGCGCCATAGAACGTGCGGAACGGCATTCCGCGCGGCGCGTCGCCGGCTTTGCCTGCGCCTTGGCTACGCTGCGGCTTGCCGCGAAGCTCCGTCGGCACGAGCGCGCGCCAAGCCGCGATGGCCGCCTCGACCTCGGCCGGCGTGCCCGCGGCGGCCACGGCGGCGAGCGCATGCTTGGTGGCGGCGCGCGCGTCTTCGGACACCTTCAAACGCCCCGCCGCGATGCTCTCGCCGCGCGCCATGCGTTTGGCTTTTTCGAACAGCGCAAGCACCTGCGCAGCCGCCGGTTTGGCGGGGTCGAGCGGAAGGCGCAGCTCCACGGCCTCGCCCGTCGACCAGTCTGTTCCTACGAGCTCGCGCGCGCCACGAGGTAGCTTTTTTGCTTCTGCAATGAGCCAGGGGCCCATAGTGGCAAGCGCGCGCGTGTGCTGCATACGCGCGATGTCCTCGCGCACGCGGGCCGCGCGCTTTTTGGCTTTGATCTCCGTGCCCAGGAGCAATGCACGCGCTTCGTGTTGCGCGCCGCGCAGGGCCGCTTGCACGAGCCCGGCATGGCTCTGTGCACCGGCCGCCAGCATTTCGTCGAGGCCGGGCGCTGCGCTGTCGAGCACCGACTC
>JAYWGI010000087.1:0-8691 GCA_043779025.1 Myxococcales bacterium | reverse complement strand
CGCCGCCGATGTGCGCGAGCGCGGCGGCGATGGTGGGGTGCGACGAGGCGGGCACATCCATCACGCGGTAGGCAAAGCGCGTATCGGGTACGGCTTTGGCCCACGCGACAGCCACGGCCACACCGGGCTCAATAGCTAATTCCCACAGGGCTTCTTTCGGGTCATTCTGCAGTTCGGTAAGCTCCGCTAAGCGCTCCACCTCGGCCCACAGTGCGCCGCGCGACATCTTGGGCAAGTCCAAGCGATACGTCGCCGTGCCCGTGGTGAGCGCGCCCATGGCGGGCGCCAGCGCACGCAGGGCATCAGCGACATTGGGGCGCGGCGCTAGGTGCGCAAGCCCGATGTCGACCCAGGTGCGCATCGAGAGTGCGGCGGCGAGTGTAGGGATGCCGCGCACCAGTGTCAGGCCCGGGTAGGTTTTTTCAGGCAAAATATTGAGCTTTGCGCGCAGCTCCGTGCGTAATACACGCTCCAAGCCGCGACGCGTTCGGAACGCGACAAGGGTATCGGGCGGCAGCGGCGCATCGTGTGCAATACATGCATTGCCGCGCGTGGCGTTCCGCGCTGCAATGACCGCACTGCGTCCGGCGCCCGCACGTTGCAGCGCTTCGTAGGCCTTGTGGCTGCCGACTTTGCCTAAGGCTTCGGTGAGTGCGCGGCGTTCGGCGTCGTCGTGGGGGGCCAGCAATTTGGCGAGCAGCAAGTCTTCGAGCTCGGTGTCCACCTCGCAGCTCTTGCCCAATTGCACGATGGCTTCCCGGCGCGTACGCGGCGAGTTGGCCTCGAGCAACGGCAAAAAATAGCGCTTGAGCGCGGCGGCGTCGCTGCCTGTTTGGCGCATGGACTTGCCCACCGCGCGCAGCAGGAGCGGCGCTGCACGCAGGTGCGTCTCGAGGTACGGAGTGCATGCGTGGGCCAGGTTGGGGCCAATGCGCACAAGCGCACGAAGCAGCAGTTTGTCGTCGCTCTCGGGCTCGTCGGCATACGCCACAAGTGCAGGCAAATCCTTGACAGAAGGCGTGTAGCCTAAGTCCGAAAGCTTACTCAAAATGGCGCTGTGCGCTGGGCTTGTCGTCGTCATTCGGCGCTCCTTGTATCAACTAGAAGCGAAGCTTGAATGGCCAGTGAATGCCCCAGCACGGCCTCCAAGATCACACGCGCGGCCACTGGCTCTTCGCCTGCTTCCACAAAGTGTTTCGTGTAGATAAGCAAGCGCCTCGCCTCCTCGTCGCGGTGCCGCAGCGCGACCCCCTGCTCTTTCTTGAGCGATGCAATACGCCTCACCACTTTGGCGCGCGCGAGCACGCAAAGAGCCAACTGGTCGTCCAGCTCGTCGAGCTCAGCACGCAAAGAGGAGAGGGAGTCACTCACCGCGACACGAATGTCATGGTGCAAGCATCCCTGTCACCTGTGTTGTGCCGCATTTTGGCCTTTGGTACCGCGTTTGCTTCGGGAATGAGGTGGCTCAGTTCGTCGGTACCGTCTTGCTGCGGAAGATCTCGACCTTCTTGAGCATCACAGGGACCAAGGGCTTGTCGTTGGCATCTCGGTCGACTCCCGTGATCTCGGATACGATCTCGACGCCCACCGACACTTTGCCGAACACCGAGTAGTCGGCGTCCAGATGCGGCGTCGCCACCTCCGTGATGTAAAACTGTGAGCCATCGGTGTTGGCGCCCGAGTTGGCATAGGCGAGCACGCCCGGGCCGTCGTGTTTCAGCGTGCCTTTCTCGCCGCCAAACTTGTAGCCCGGGCCACCTCCGCCTGAGCCCAAGCGGTCGCCGCCTTGGATCATGAAGTTTGGAATCGCGCCGTGAAACGTGGTGTCCGTGTAGATCGGCGTGCACTCGGTGAGCTTGCGGGTGACGGGGTCAACGTAGTCTTAGTGCCCGGTGCCGCCGCTGTTGGCCGTGCCGCCCGAGGAGCAGGCCCAAACAAGAATCGGGATCGAGGTAGCCACAGCGTACAGAAAGAATAAATTGGCGGCCGCAGGGGCCCCTAGCATGGTTTGCGTTCGAAGCGTTCCCTGTAGGGTGCACCAGGCCGCGTGTTTGGTCCTTGCCGGAGTGGCGCGCTTCGGCGTAGAGAATGAGCGATGGCTCGTTCCAATTTGTCTGCAGAAGGCGCTCTTATCGGCTCCACCACGCGCGTACGCGGTCGCGTCAATGGCCATGGTCATTTGCGTGTAGACGGCCGCGTCGACGGCGAGATCGTGCTCTCTCAAGGCGACCTCACCTTGGGCGAATCGGCGGAGGTAGACGCCACGGTACGCGCCGACAACATTCATGTGCTCGGGCGACTCGAGGGCGACGTGCAAACCTCCGGCCGGCTCAGCGTTGGGCCAGGCGCAAGTGTGCGCGGCAATGTACGTGCCGTGTCTCTCACGCTTGAAGACGGCGCCAACTTTTCGGGTCAACTCGACGCAGAGTTCGACCTCCCCTCAGAACTCATGAAGCCGGGCGCAGCTCCGGCGCGAAAAAAGTAAGGACACACCATGGCCAGCACCATCATCGGCGCCAACATCTCCATCGACGGCGAAATCACCAGCGACGACGACGTCATCGTGCAGGGCACTGTACGCGGCAAGCTCAGCGCCAAAGAGGGCGTGCACATCGAACACGGCGGCCACGTGCAAGCCGACATCGTCGCGGGGCCCATGAGCGTCTCCGGTCAGGTCACGGGCAACATTCACTCCACCGACCGCGTCGAGCTGCGTGAGGGCGCGCGCGTCATCGGAAACGTCAAAGCGGCCCGCATCACCATCGCCGATGGCGCCCAGTTTAAGGGCAACGTAGACATGGACGTGTGAGCCAAAAATGCCCACAATTATCTCAGAATTTACTCATATTCGTGGCCGCATTCAGGGCAACGATGACTTAGAGATCGACGGATTCGTTGAAGGCGAAATTGCGATCGAAGGCGACATCCTCGTTGGCCAAACAGGCCGCGTAGGCTCAGCGCTCGCGGCGCATCACATCGTCATTCGCGGCGCAGTGCGCGGCGACGTGACAGCGTCGAACAGCATCTCGCTCGAAGACGGCGCACGCGTGGTGGGCGACATCCGTGCCCCGCGCGTCTCCATCTCCGATGGCGCGTTGGTGCGTGGTCATGTCGAAGCCGGCTCTGGCGCAGGCAGCGGGGGGGCCAAGAAGGCGTCCCTACCGACGCAAGTTCTGGCGGCGCGCTCTTCGTTCGGAGCTGCACCGGCGGCTCGCCCTGCGCCCGCCCTGCAGACGCCCGTGCCGAAGGCCGAGGCAGCGCTGCCAGTTGCGCGCGTGGTCGGACCGGTCAAAAAGGCGGCTCCTCCGCCACCGGCAGCCCCGGCCAAGAAGTCAGCCCCTGCGCCGGTGGTGCCCATGCTCAAAAAAGGCGCCAAGGCCGTCGCCAAAAAAGGCCGTTAGAGCGCTCACTCTTCGCGGGTCCCAAACCACCCGCACCTACACTGCCCGCAGCGATTGCTGTGGGCAGTGCACATTTGTTGCAGACCCATGTGTGGGGCCGCCACACTGTGTACATGCATCTCATTTACAGGTCCGCGCGCGCCGCCGCGTGCATGGGGGCGATGGCTCTGACGCTAGGCCTCGTCGCGTGTAGCGCGCCCGCAGAGGAGACCATCGACGTCGCGCTCGAAGACGAGCTCTCGGGCATTGCGCCCACGGCCATTGCCAATCAAACCATCGGCAATTGTTGGGCATTCACCACCACCGCATGGGTGCAGCGTTTGCATACGCATGTGGGCGGCGGCAACTTCGATTTGTCCGAGGCGTACCTGAGCTACATGTATTCGTACGAGCAGTTGCTCGGGCGCAGCAAGTACAGCGTGCTGCCGCTGCAGGAGGGGGCAAACTTCGACATCGCGCGCGACTTGACCTCAAAGTACGGAATGCGTCAGCAAAGCCAATTTGCAGGCGAAGGGAGGACCGGCGAGCTGCCGGCGATTCACACCAGCGCCCTGGCGGCCACCAACTTGTGGCTCAAGAATGGCGGGCTCGCAAAGCTTCCAATCGAGCCAGCTGCGCGGAGGGCCTATGTGCGTACGCTGCTCGACGAGTTCTGGCAGTTGAGTCCCGCTGTGCGTTCAGATTTGGACACAGCCTTTGGCAAGGACATGTCGCGCACCTTGGTAGGCGCGCCCACCACAACGTTTGCCAAAACGAGGATTCTCCGAGCCGAGGATTTGTCGGTGGCCATCTACAACCCGGCGGGCGCGACCCCGGGCGCTGGCACCTTAGCCGACCTGGTACGCGAGGGCGGCGCGCATCGCTACGCGCGCACCGACCTTGCCAACGAAGTGACGCCGACGCAGCTCCGCGCACACAAGCGCCTGGTTCAGAAGCTGCTTCACCAAGGAATTCCCGTTTGGATGAGCTGGTGGATGGAGCCCGGGGCCATCAGTGTGTACGGCTTGGGCGGCAAGTTTACGGCGGCGAACTTCTTGGCCGCCGGGCCCAAGCCTGGCCACACGGGACATGCCACGCTGCTCTATGACTACGAGGTGACGTTGTCGAACGGTACGCTGCTCAAGGCGGGCGAGACGGTGGCCGACCCGGGGTTGTTGCAGGCAGCTCTTGCCGAGAATGTTTCGTTCTCGTTTTGGCGTGTCCAGAACTCGTGGGGGTCGGCAGCCTTGTCGCTTGGGCGCCCGCCTGGAGTGTACGACTTAGAGGAACGCTATCTCAGTGAGCCGCTGCCCATCATTGTGCCGCTTGGCAGCGTGAAGCGTCCGTTCTGGTTTGGCGCCGCGCTGCCTCGCGATATGCAGTAGCGGGCTGTGTTGCAGTCTTAAGCGTGCCCCAAAATACCCAAGAATTGCGGTTGTTCCTTGTGTGTTTCGCCGTTCTGAGTGACGACTTCAGGCATGGAAAAGGCATTGCGCAGGCCGTCGTGGTTCTCTTGGATTGTTGCGGTGCTGTTGCCTCTGCAGTTTTTGCCCATGCCATGGGGCCTCAATCGGCAGGACAATCCCCCGGTGGTTCTTGAGCCTGCCTGGGTGAGCCCGGAAGTCCGTGCACTTGCGGTACGCGCCTGCTTTGATTGCCATAGCAATGAGACTGCGTGGCCTTGGTATCGCTCGGTTGCACCGGTGAGATGGCTTGTGTCTCACGACGTCCACGAGGGCCGCCGACATCTGAATTTTTCCGACCGGCGGGTTCCGTCGCGGCACGCCGACGATGCCGCCGGCGAAGTGCGCGAAGGCGAAATGCCGCCGGCCATCTACACACCCTTGCACTCCGCATCGAAGCTAAGCGCGAAGGAACGCACCAAGCTTGCCGATGCCTTCGCGACCATGTTTGGCGAGGCAAAAACCGCGCACTGACGCGCGCACTACTTACGTACCGTCACCAAGAAGGGCCATGAGTTCCACATTGATCCAGAGCTGGTACGCATACGCACCAGCACCCGTGTGTCGCGGCTGACGCTCTTGGTCTTGTGCAGCTTGAGCGTCACGGCGTCGCCCGCGTGCACGCACGCCTTGTCTACCGTGAAGTCCACGCCCACGGCCTTGGTCGTGTCGGCGTAGCTGTACACATTGGCGGCATTGGTGGAGGTGCCGGTCTCCGCCACAACGCCGTTCGGAAGTACATCCAAGGTCCAGCACTGGCTTGCAGGCATGGCCGTATCGCTATGGATAAACACTTGGGTGCTGGCGTCGCTTGCGCCCGAGGCGATCTCTACCACAGGCGTCGTGAGCGTCCGCCCGTGCCTAAACGTGTCGGTCGTGCTCGCCGTCGGGATGGCCACCAGGTAGGGCTGCGCAGCTCCGGGGCCGCAAGGGAAACGCCCGGCCGCGGACTCGCGATTCGACAGGTGGCGCGCCACAGTAAAGTCCAATCCTTTGGGCGTGTAGAGCTCGGACGTGGAAGCCAGACCTGGGCAGAAATCGGTCAGCTCGCCGCCCCCCGCAAACAAGTGAAATGCAAAGTGCGCATCGTCCAAGCGCCGATACGAAGCATTGCCCGCCACGTTGCTCGCAGGGAACGGGTCGGTGGCCCACTCGAACAGCTCGTGAGTGCTCGAGACCATCATCTCGTCGCGCGAAAATCCGGTCCCGCAGCGCGGCATCACGGCGTAGCCGTAGTTCTTCGTCGCGCCACTTTTGCTTACGGAGAACTGGGAGTGGAACGCCGCGAAATCATTGCAACCTACCGCTCCATCAGAGGAGCGATGCACCACCGTTCCTTCGGGGTAGTAGAGCGCGTAGAGGGTGCCGTCGCCCAGGCTGCGGCCACGCGCCGCCAGGGCGCTTGTCACCAGCGTGCCAATGTTTCGCGTCGTGACGCTCGCCCCTGGCGCTGGGAGGGTGATGGGCGCGTCCACAGTGAGGGCCCCGATGCCGTACTCCGATGCGGCTTCTTCCCAGTAGCTGTGAGCGGCGAGCGCATGAAGATCGGCGACGATGGTGGCTGCCGCGGCGTCGCCTTCGAAGAAAATAGGCACCACACGCGGCGTGCGCATCAATGGGCCGTTGTCGTAAATGGCCTGAGGAAACACATAGGCCGGCGTGCTGGTCGCAGGAGTAAGCACGCCGTTTGCGCCGCCGTTCGCGCGGGACAGTGAGACCCAGTCGCCGAGCACTTCGTCGGTCTGCTCATTGGTCGCGCTTGCGGGCTTGAGCGCGTCATCCGCTCCGCTGTCGACGACTTGCGATGCGCAGCCCGAGAGCAGTGCGACGGCCAGGAGCCAGGAGGTATGCGTTGCGCTCACGCATTACACAGTTCGGCCTCGCGGCGGCTCTCACCATGTTTGGTCCCAAAGTGCCTGCAAAAGGAGTGCTCTGATGCAGGCCCCTGTGTGGGAATGTTCCCGATGTAAGTGCAGACAAATCGAGCAAAAAAGCACAAAATAAAGCGCCGTCATGCCCAAAGCACAACGGCGTTGTATAAGTGCATTCCTTGCGCGCTCTTGGCGCGCAAGGAGCAGGAACAGGGGCGCGCTCTTGGCCCGCAAGGAGCAGGAACAGGGGTGCGCGTTCTCAGTGATTGCAGGCGGCCAAGTCGCTGGTGCGAACCGCGAACTGGCCCTTGTCGCTGAGCATCAAGTCGCTGCTGGGCAAGCCCACGCGCGTGAACCCGTCGCTGCTGGGGCCTACTTGGAACTTTGTGCTTTTGCTGATGGAACCCACCACTGCGCTCTCGGCGCCTACACGCGCAACGAGCTGCAAGTCGGCGTTGCAGCTGCTGTCCTGCCACCCGGGGACACGTGTGTCGCGCGCTGTGGGCTCAGGCAGCGGGTCGTGGTGGTACCAGCTTGCAAGATCCACTGAGCCCACCACTTTGACGAAGGCCGTCGTGGGCTCGGAGCTCACAAACCATCCGCCGCCGCTAGGCACCGCAACGCGCGTACTGGCTCCATCGCGGTTGAGTTCGAAGCCTACCTTCTTGTTGTCCCGAAATTGCACGCGCCCTTTGGGAGTCTGGCCAAGCACGCCAGTGGGGTCCACGTCGCTGGCGAACAATCTGTAGGATGCACACGAGTGCTTGAACTCGGCCTTCGCAGCGCCCTTGCTCCCAGGTAGTGACAGGCCACTGAGTAGCTCATCCGGAGCGCCGTTCTCCCACGTGAGTTGGGTCGCGCCACCGACGAAAAAGTTCGTCTTCGGTGCGGCCTCTGGGGCCTTCACGTAAAGCGAAATGTCTGCGGCAGCAACACGCGCTCCCAGCCGGACACCACCGCTCTCAAACGAAACGTGCGCGGCCGTTGCCTGACCGGCCGGGAGCCCGAAGTGCACCCTTGTGGCATGGCTTACAGTGGCAAATGCGTCGCCGTGCTCTGACAAACGCAAGCGCAAGGTCTGTCCGCTCCAGCTCGGGAGATCCCAGGCGCAGGCGACCCGCGTCATCTCCGGCAATGCCCCGGGCATGGGCATTGCGACTGGCGTCGTCATTGCGGGTGCCGGCGTCATGGCGACGGGCTCCGCGACCGGAACAGGCGTGGGCATGGGGGCCGCGGGAGGCGGCTCTGGCGCTCCACCACACGCCGTCAACGAGAGCAGAGCAACCGAGATAGAAATATTTCGCATGGCTCGGGAGGCTACGCTCAAGCACTGCGCTTTTGTGCCTCCGATTTTTGAAAATCAACACTGGCAGGCACACCCGAAAAGTGATGAAACCTAAGCCCATGAACGCGCTACGCACCACTGCCCTCGTCCTTGCTCTTTCGCTCAGCGCTGCAGCTTGCGGCGGCGCATCCTCCGGCGGCGGCGCGCACAGCGTGGCCCGTGTCAACGCGGCCGCGATGCCGGAAGGCGAGGCGTGGATCGGCGTCTATTACCACCCCATCTACGGCTACTTGCACATCATGGAGCAGGGCGACAGCATCGTGGGCCGCTGGAAGCGCACCGACCAAAGCGCGTGGGGCGAGCTCTCGGGCCACCGCGCCGGCAACCTGCTCCGCTACGAGTGGAAGGAGCACAAGGTCGGGCAGGTGGGCCCCGCGGCGACCTCCAAGGGCAAGGGCGTCTTTCAGTACAAGAACGCCGGCGCCATCCTCAACGCCTCAGGGCAGCCCATTGCCACCGAGGCCGACTTCGGCCTGGCCGGACAGTTCGGCTTGGGCGAGGACGAAATGGGCAGCGACTGGAACTGCGTCAAGCAGCAGCGCATGTTGCCCGACTTCAAAGCTGTGAGCGGCGACTCGTCAGCTATCGCTGCGCCCACCGCCGACGGCGCCTGGAAGTAGCGTTGTGTGGAG
>JAYWGI010000086.1:0-8769 GCA_043779025.1 Myxococcales bacterium | reverse complement strand
TGCGACTTGGGCGGACTTGGCAGACGCCGCAGTAGCAAGCATCATCAGTACGGTTCCGAAAAGAATTGGTGCCTTCATAGTGCTCCTCGCGCTTGCAGCCGCCACCCCGGCGACCCGATACGCGCATCCTCGCTGAGGCACACATGTGCGGGCAAATTCCATGCGGCTCCCGGGCGATCCCAGGGTATGAGGATGTATCCTCATGAACCGCCAGCAATTCGAGTCACGCCTGCGAGAACTCCTTGCCGTTGTCAAAAACGACACCGCGAATGTGGGCTGTGTAGGCTGCGAGAAGTGCGCATCATGTACTGACTGCACGTTTTGTGTCTCCGGGAAAAACCTGCGCCGTTGCTCCTATTGCACCGACTGCACCGAGTGCGAGGACACCAGCCACAGCGTACGATCGGCGCGCCTTAGCGGTTGCAGCCATGTCGTTGAGAGCGAGGACTGCCAACGCAGCAATTATCTTGTGCGCTCGCATAAGTGTGCAGATTGCAACTACTGCTTCGGTAGCGTTGGTCTCTCGAAAAAAGACTTTCACATCCTCAACGAGCCCTACGATCGCGCAAGCTACTTTGCGCTGGTCGAGAAGCTTTCCCGCGAGCTTGGCGTCAAGAGCGCGTAGCGTGCGGCCCAGCGCGCTTGGGCCACGCCACGACCAAGAGCGCCGCAACATAAGGGAGCGCGGGGACCCACTCCGCGAGCCTAGGAACCGCGCCTTGGAAGCGGCCCGACAGGAGCTCCAACAGCCCAAAGCTGGTCGCGACCAGCACGGCGCGCCCAGGGCGATTACCCGCAATCACGATCGCAACCAAGGCCAAAAAACCTCGCCCCGCGCTCATCCCCGACTGGAACCGATGCACGTCCGCCACAAGGGCAACGCCCCCAAGCGCAGCAAGACCACACGCCCACGCGGAAGCGAACGAGCGCACACGCTCCGGCGATACGCCCACGGCGCGCGCCGCTTCACCGCCATCCCCGGCGGCCCTGACACGAAGGCCTACCCCGGTGCGCGCGAGCACGCGGTCCGACCCCAGCGCGCCAACCACGAGCAGCAACGCCAGCGCGGGTACAACCATGCTGTGCGCGATGTTTTGCGTGGTGCCCGGTGAATTGCTGCTGCTGCCGTAGAGCACTTTTAGGCCCACGCGGGTTGCTCCATAGACGGCCGCATTGAGTGCGATGCCGCTCACAACTGCGTCCACGCGTGCGCGCGAAACCAGCCAAGCGTGCAAGCCACCAAACGCGGCGCCGCTGAGCAGGGCTGCCAGCAGCGCGCACACCGCACTCCCCGTTGCAATATCCACCCCGGCGTACACGAATGCTCCCAGCAGGAGCGCCCCCTCTAGGCACAAGGTTACGAGGCCTGAGCGCTCTGCCCACGCGCCGCCCAGCGCGGGAAATCCGTAGGGAATCACCACGCGAAGCACACCCGAGAACCACGACATCATCGTGCGACTCCCCTCTGTGCATCGGCTGCACACAGGGCAATGAGGAACAGAGCGAGCAACACGCTCGCGGCGTCACGCGGGAGGTAGGCATGGCATGCAAGCGCGGCCTGCTCCAAGGTCGCGACACCAAGCGCAACAAGCCCCAGTCGCAGCACGTTCCCGCGCGCCATCAGGGCAACTGCGAGGCCCGAGAAACCCATTCCCGCGCCCATCCCCTCCTCGAAATAGCCTTTGCCACCAAACACAAGCGGCAGCGACGCAAGAGCGGCCACGGCGGCGGAGAGAAGCAAGGCTTGCGTCACCCGTCGTGCAACGGGAACGCCCTCCGCGCGGCATGCTTGGGCATTGAGCCCGACCAAGTGAGTTTCACGCCCGGCCACGGTGCGTGCGAAATACATATGCAATGCGACCAGCAAGAACGGCGCGAGCAGCCACGCGCTACTAAGCGAACTCCCCTTCGCCGCCAGCCACCAGCGGTCCATATGGGTGAGCTGAACGCTCTGGGGCACAGAGGCCGTACGCACCGTCCCGCGCACCCCCGCTCCGTGTGCGAGCGCGAAGGACACCAGCACGGCCACGATGGGGTTGAGCAGCAAGCCGGAGAGTACAACATTCACGCGGCGCCGGGCGTACAGCCACGCGATCCCTGCGCCCAAAAACACGGCCAACAAAACACCGGCGAGCACCGCGCCCACGAGGCCCAACGCGGGAAAGCGTACAGCCACGAACGCACTCACGAGGCAGGCAATCCCACCCTGGCCCTCGACGGCAACCGACACAACCCCTGCCCGCAACGCGAACTCAGATGCCGCGGCCAAGACCAGCAGCGTCGTTGCACGAAACAAGACCTGCGCCGCGCTGTAGCTCGTCCCCCACGTGCCGGCCCATGCCGTCGCGCTTGCAGCATGCAACTCGCCTCCCAAGGCCAGAACCATGCATTCTGCAGAGAGCACCACCAGCGCCAAGGCTGCGATGGTGTAGAGGACACGCGACGAAGGTGCGAACTGGCGCCAGCTCATTGGGCCGCCGAAATCTCTGCAGCCGCGTCGCCGGAAAGCATGGCCGCACCCAACCGCTCGTCGCTGGCGCGGGCGTCGAACTCGCCAGTAACTACGCCTCCGGAGATGACGACGATGCGGTCGCAGAGTTGCCGAAGCTCGTCCAGATCAGCGCTGCGTACAAGCACGGCTGCACCCCGCTCGCGGGCGACGCGACGCAGGGTCCTGTGAATGGCTTGAGACGCGCCCACGTCCACACCACGCGTCGGGAAGTGCGCCACGAGCACGCAGGCGCCCGTTGCAGCAAGGGCTTCCTCGGTGCGGTCTATGGCGCGGGCGATCACAATTTTTTGCTGGTTGCCGCCGGAGAGAGCGGCGACGTCCATTCCGAGCACGCTCCGCTGATGCGCCCGGCCCCGCTCCCCCGCCTCCTCCGACGCAGGCGGAACCAAGTCAGAGCCGAGCGCCGTGAGCACGCGCTCCGCCGCAGTCACCAGACTGCGCAGCCGAAGCAGGCCAAAGCGCGAAAAGCGCGACAGGCCGCCAAGCAAGGTGTTGTCCATCACGCTTGCACCCAGCACCAGACCATCTCGCTGACGGTCTTCGTGCACCACCACGGCGGCACACAGGCTCGCCGCCCCCTGCGCAGGTGCAAGCTCGCCCGCGAGCACGGCGCTCAAGGCCTCTTGGCCGTTGCCGTCGACGCCGGCGAGCCCCACGATTTCGCCCTTCCGCAGCGTCAGACTCAGCCCGCGCAATTCGGCGACGTGCACGTTGGTGAGCGTCGCCACGGCAAGTTCTTGTTGGAACGGGCGCTGCGTGGCGAGCGCTGGTTCTGCGTTGCCCCGGCCCATAACCCACGCCAGCACATCCTGCATTTTGTCATGCAGTTCCACATCGCGAGCGCCGACCACCGCGCCGTGACGCAGTGCCGTGACGGTGTCCGCATAGCGCGCCACTTCGGCCAACTTGTGCGTCACCACGAGGACCGCTACCCCAGATTGCGCGACCCGTCGGAGCACGGTGTAGAGTGCATGTATTTCCGCGGGCGGCAACACCGCTGTGGGCTCATCAAGCACCAACACGCGGCAATCCACCGCCATCGCACGAAGCAATTCTGCTCGCTGTTGCTCGGGCACCGAAAGCTGCGAGACGGGCACATCAAAACGCATCGCGATCCCAAGCTCCTGAGCGCGCGCTTTCAGCCGATCCTGTGCGTGACGAAGGTCCAGGCTTCCCAGCCTACGCCCCGCCAAGAGCACGTTCTCGGTCACACTCATGGTCTGAACCAAGGCCGTGTGCTGAAACACCATCCGCATGCCCGCGCTCAAACTCTGGCGCACAGACCAGGTCGCGCGGCGCTCGTCTCCTATGGCGATGTGCCCCTGAGAACTCCCGACCAATCCCGCAGCGGCCCTGAGCAGGCTGCTTTTCCCCGCTCCGTTCTCGCCCACCAATGCGTGCACTCTACCAACATCGAACTCAGCACTCACACAACTGAGCACAGCTACGTCGCCGTAGCGCACCTCTACATTCTCAAAACGCAGCATCGTTCACAGCACCTGCAGGGCTTTGAACACCGCAGCCGTCGAGAGGATCACGATTCCCACAGCAAACGCGACCATGCCCGGGACTTGACGGCCTGAGGCCACTGCGCCGCCGCCGGCGACGAGAAACAACGTAGCCAGCGCGGTCAGCACGACTGGTACGCGCGCGGACATCCCGCGGGGGGCGGCAGCCGAAGAAGGCCCACCAGGCGGAGACACGATGCGGGCCGGAGCGTCTTGCCCAACAATGCCTGCGGCGGGACGTGTGGAGGCATGGAACGACGCACCGGTGGTTTGTTTGGGGCGATAGGAATTGACACTAGAAACAGGCAGGCCCACTGGCGCTTCACCCGAGAAATTCTCGGTGCTGGTGATGTTCGCACGCACTGCGGCGGCGCTCGCCGCGCCATTAGGCACACTGCTCACCACGCCGCCCCTGCGACTTGCAACAGGTTTGGGGGGCGCCGGCGCGGGCGCCACTACGCGCGACAGAGGTGCGGGCGGCACGATGTCGCGCGAGGTTACCGGCTGATCATCAAACGAGCCAACACGAGGTGCGCCCAGCTGCTGAAACGGACTATGCGCCATCATCGTCGCGGCGTCGTCGTCCTCGCCATCGTTCATGGTGGGTCGCTCGGAATTGACCTTCTTGCGGCCGCCACTTCCCGCCCCCGTTGGGTCGTCGTCCTCGTCGTCCAGCTGCGTCGCGCCTCCCACGAGCAGGGATGCGCGCAGCGCCAGCGCAAAGTCCACCATCGTGCCGTAGCGCTCTGCCGGTTTCTTAGACAAGCTGCGCATCAAGGCGCGTTCCAGGGCTACTGGGAACATGATGCCAGGCACGCGGCTGGCTAGCGGAGCCGCCGTCGCATTGAGGTGGTAGTCTACAATCTGTGGGACTCGGGTATCGGGGTACGGCGATGCCGCCGTGAGCATGCGATACAGCAAAATACCAAGCGCGTAGATGTCAGAGCGCGCGTCTGCCGGCTTCCCCAAAAACTGCTCCGGTGCCATGTATTCGACCGTGCCAAGAAGCACCCCTGCACGCGTAAGCTGCGTGCCCTGGTCGTTGGCTTTGGCCACTCCAAAGTCGAGCACCTTCACAAACGCTTCGTCCTCACCGCGCCGTACCAGCATGACGTTGGCAGGCTTGAGATCCCGATGCACAACGCCGTGCGCATGCGCATGGGCGAGCGCATCGGCGATCTGCGCAGCCACATGCACCGCAAGGGCGGGCTCGAATCGGCCTTTCGCACGGAGCCGCTGAGACAGTGCGTCACCCTCTAAGCGCTCCATCACAAAGAACAAGTCGCCTTCGTCACCGCGACCCAAGTCGAACACGTTCACGATGTTGGGATGCTGAATCTTGGCGGTGGTTTTTGCCTCGCGCAAAAACCGCTCCACGACCTCTTCATCCACCCCTGGATCGGGCGAAATAAGTTTCACGGCGACGGGGCGCGTCATCAGCTGATCGGTGCCGCCATAGACGACGCCCATGCCGCCTTGCCCAAGCTTCACCTCCAAGACGTAGCGGCCTGCAAGAACGCGGGGCAAAGCCATCTCGGCGGAACTCAAGCGTGTCCTCCATCCGAAGCAATTTGCACCACCACAGCAGTAATGTTGTCTCGTCCGCCGCGTTCGTTGGCCCACCTGACCAGCTGCACAGCACCCGCCTCAGGGCCCATCGCGAGCGCGGACCAAATTTCGTCGGACCGATCTACGTAGCCATGAAGCCCGTCGCTACAAACGAGGAACGAGTCGCCCGAGCCCACGTCCACGATGCGGGTGTCGACCTCTACGTAGTCCTTGGACCCAACGGCGCGCGTAATCACATTGTTGGGCAGCTTCTTGGCATCTGCAGCGCTCACAAGGCCGTGTTTCACCTGCCAGGCAAGCAGCGTGTGGTCCTCCGTAAGCTGCTCCACCAAGCCACGCCGCGCACGGTAAACGCGGCTGTCTCCGACCTGGGCTGTGACGGCCACACCGTCGTCAATCAGGAGCGCCGAGAGCGTGCAGCCCATGCCGGACTTGTCCTTGTCCATGCTCGCAATGACATGAACCATGTAGGTAGCCGCTTGTGCGGCGCTCTCCATCAATCTGCACAACGCACGCACATACTCTGCGCGCGAGCTCCAGTCCTTTGCCTGCAATTCAGGCAAGCCACGCTTCACCATTCCATAGACTGAGTCTACTGCCTGCTCGGCCGCAACCTCCCCCGCAGCATGGCCTCCCATACCGTCAGCAACGACATAGAGCCCAAGCACGTTGTCGACAAAATACGCGTCCTCGTTGGACTTGCGCTTTCGTCCCACGTCCGTGAGACCGTGTGAGGTGCGGATGTACACAACGAAAGCTTACCTGGTTTTTAGCCGAAGGCTCAACCTTCGCTGCGAGTCCCTGAAGTGCGCATCCATAAGTATTTCAGGAAACCGCTGCGCCCCAGTCTACTGAAATAGCAGCGCAATCCATCACCAGCTGTCCTAAAACGTCGTAGAGCTCGAGTTCGGGCTTTCGAATATCTCGCCACTCTTGCGTGCCTTCGGCCTGAGCAAAGTGCCAGGCGGTTGCGCCGTATGCAAGCCAAAGCTGACGCGTGGGCTTCTGTGTATTCAGCACGCATTTGCTGCGATCGGCAAAGGTGAGCGTCAGCACCCCGGCGGCGGGGCGCTCGACGTCCAAACGCGCGGCGTCAAGATCTCCCAGCAAGTCCTCAATGCGATTCATGGCCCGATCGGCCGCACGTGCAAAGGAAGAATCATCCATAGGGCAACGGTATCACGGGGCCCACACGCGCGCGGCTTACGATTTACCGAGGCTCGCGGAAAGCCTCGACCAGCCCCGCGATGGCCTCGTAAGGATCCTTCTGGCGCGTGGCGACTTGCGCCTCGGCCGCGGCAATTTGAGGGGCCATTTCACGCAGCGCGGCCTCTAGCAATGCTTCTCGCAGGCTCTCTCGTATCTCTTCGCCAAAGCGCAGAGCGCGTCGTGCCTTCCCAAGCGCGCTCTGCTCCACCCATGTGCGATGCCGTAGCAACTGATCGACCAACTCGACTGTACCCGTTCCGCGCGTCGCCACGCATCTGGCAATGGGAGGCAGCCACCGCCCTTGAGCGTCGCCTCCGCCGCGGCCGCCGCCCGCGCCATGCGCCTGCTCCTCGCCCGGGCCGCCGTGTACGGCGTGGCCCTGTGTTTTTCCCATGGCAATGAGGCTGTCTTTGCCCAAAGCGATCATGAGCTCGATGTCGCGCACGGTGCCGTCGGCGCCATCTTTGTCGGCTTTGTTCACGGCAAACACATCAGCCGATTCCATGAGCCCCGCCTTGATGGCTTGCACCTCGTCCCCCATGCCGGGCGCCATCACGACCAGCGTGGTGTGCGCCGTGCGCGTGATCTCGAGCTCGTCCTGACCTACCCCCACCGTCTCGACCAGCACCACGTCAAAGCCTGCAGCATCAAGCAAACGCACCATGTCACGCGCCGATCGCGAGAGCCCTCCCATAGCGCCGCGCGTAGCCACACTGCGAATGTACACGCCTGTGTCGCCTGTGTGCCCCGCCATGCGAATGCGATCACCCAAGATGGCACCTCCTGAATACGGGCTCGTCGGGTCCACCGCGAGCACGGCCACGCGCATCCCGCGCCTCCGAAACTCGCCAATCAGCTTGTCGGTGAGCGTGGACTTGCCGGCACCGGGGTTGCCAGTGATACCCACCACATAGGCCTTGCCCGTGTGCGCGTAGAGCTCGCGCAAGAGCTGCTCGTGATCGCCTCGGCGGTCGTCGACCAAGCGCAGCGCACGCGCGATGGCCGGCATCTCCCCAGAGCGCACTCGTTCGAACAAGGGATGCATCGGAGCACGACTCTACCCTACTCGCGCGTGCCTTGTCCCGCGTGCCGCGCGCGGTTGGCGAGCACAACCAGCGCGTTGCGCCTCAGGCCCTCCGCGCGCGCACGAGACAGCGGGCTCGAGGCCGCAAGCTCCGTGAGTTGCGCGTCGCTCAAGTTTGGCAGGTCTGCGAGCGAGATATCGGCCCACTTGGTGTGCGCGGCGAAGGTGGCGCCAGGCTCTTGCTGCGAGATCCGTGTATTGCGCCCCGAATTAAACGGGCACACGGTCTGGCAGTCGTCGCAACCGAACAGGTGGTCCGCCACGCCTACCTGCAATTCATCAGGGATCGGCCCACGTTTCTCGATGGTCAGGTACGCCACACATTTGCGCGCATCAAGCACCCAGGGGGCCGCAAAGGCCTGAGTCGGGCAGGCATCTAAGCAACGCGTGCAGCTGCCGCAGCGCTCGTTGATAGGTGCATCATACACCATGGGCAAGGTCGTGATCACCTCGCCCAAAAGAACGAAGGACCCCTGCCCCGGCACGATGATCATGCCGTTCTTCCCGACAAACCCCAGCCCACTTTTGGCAGCCCAGGCCCGCTCCAAAATGGGCGCGTCGTCGCACAAGGGGCGCGCGCGCACGGGTGCCGCATCGCTCCCCATACGCCGTATAAAGCCCGCGAGTTGCCGGAGCTTGCGGCGCACATGGTTGTGGTAGTCGCGGCCACGTGCGTAGCGAGCGACGCTCTGGGCAAGCGGCGAATCGGCCTCCTCGTCCTCGCGCCTATACTTGCGCGCCAAACACACTACGCTGCGCGCGCCCTCAAGCATAAGCGGCGTATCCAAGCGCCGGCGCGCCTCGCTGTTGTCGGCCAAGTAGCCCATCTCGCCATGCATGCCGGCGCCAACGAATGCCTCGTAGTGGGCAAAGTCGTCCGTGAGCGG
>JAYWGI010000085.1:0-3120 GCA_043779025.1 Myxococcales bacterium | reverse complement strand
ATTTTGCACGCCGATGTCTCACTGAATCCCGCCTTCTTTGCGGACGCGACGAGCTCTTTCAAAGCCCGTCCTTTACAAAGAAGGCGCGGCCCTTTTTTTAGGAAGTCGCGCTCCTTCGTGAGCACCGCATTGGCCCGGCGGAGCCGCCGCACCTCGTTCTCAAGCGTCTCGCCCGACCGCGCCTCACCATCCGCCGTGCCGAACTTGCGCTGCCAGTCGTACAGCTGCGACGGCGCACACCCCACCTCGGCCGCAATGGCCGCAACAGAGCTCTCGCCGCGCGATTCGAGCAGGGCGACAGCGCGCCCGCTTATGCGCCCCCGTGCGCGCCGCGCGCGGCCCCGGAGTGGGCGCCGCCACGGCTCTTGGTGACACTGTAGCCAACTTGCCTACAGCACGATTCACGGCCCCACGGGCGCTCTTGGTTTTGGTCCTCTTGGTCATGTCTGATGCTCCAGATTGTAGCAGTGGATTTCAGACCTCCAATTGGGGGGAGGACCTGGTGACGCAGCTCTCAGGTGACAAGGCCTTTCAAATCTCGGCGAACAAGGACACCGTCTCGGGCCCGATGACCACGACCATGGTCGTTGCTTCTCGAAGAACTCGAAGTGCATGATAGCTCCCGGTTATCAGTTCCATTCATTTCATGTGTTGGACCCAACATGGCCAACGCGCGCATTGTGTACTTCGAAGACGGCAATCCCTGCCGCCTCAACATAAGAGGTCCAACATGCTCACCATTGGCGATACATTCCCCGCGTTTAGCTTGCAGGCCGTCGTGTCCCGCGAGGCCGGTAAAGAGTTCGAAACGATCACGAGCGACAGCTACCCCGGAAAATGGAAGGTGCTCTTCTTCTGGCCCATGGACTTTACGTTCATTTGCCCCACCGAGATCGCGGAGTTCGGCCGCAAGAACGCCGACTTTAAAGACCGTGACGCGCAGCTCTTGGGCGCAAGCACCGACTCCCACTTCGTGCACCTTGCCTGGCGCAACAGCCACGCCGACCTCAAAGACCTGCCCATCCCCATGCTGGCGGATACCAAGCGCGAGCTCAGCGCGGCGCTTGGCATCTTGCACAAGCAGGACGGCGTTGCCCTACGCGCGACGTTCATCGTGGACCCACAGGGCATCATCCGCTTCGCAAGCGTGAATGATCTTTCGGTGGGCCGCAACGTGGACGAGGTACTGCGTGTGCTCGACGCGCTTCAGACCGACGAACTCTGCCCCTGCAACTGGAAGAAGGGCGAGGCAACTCTATGAGCTCCGAGGCCCTAGACGGTTTGCGCGCACGGCTGCCCGACGCCGCAAAAGATCTTAAACTGAACCTACAAAGCGTCCTAGTCCCGGGCACGCTGAACTCCGCTCAAACATGGGGCGTTGCTGTGGCCTGCGCCGTGTCGGCGAGGAACCCCGAGCTGCGGGACGCGCTGGTTGCCGCCGCGCGCGCGGAACATGGGTCAGAGCTGGTAGAGGACGCTTACGCGGCCTCCGCACTCATGGGAATGAACAATGTATTCTACAGGTTCAAGCATTTGGTCGGCAAGCCAAGCTATGCCGACAAGCCTGCACGGCTTCGCATGTCGCGTCTCGCAAAGCCCAGCACCAACAAGCTGGACTTTGAGCTCTACTGCCTGGCCGTGAGCGCCATCGGTGGCTGCGACATCTGCGTTCAAGCGCACGAGAAGGTGGTCCTCGAGGGCGGCCTCACCGAGGAGCAAGTGCACGACGCGGTACGCATTGCGTCGGTGGTTTACGGCACGGCCGTGGCATTGGAGGGGGCGTCGGTGCTCGCGCCGCCCGCGCCCTAGTCGTCCGGTTGCACGGCCGAATCGACTTTGGCCCAAAATGACAAAAGCTTCGCTGCAAGCGCCTCAGGCGCTTGCAGCTGAGGCCAATGCCCGATGCCCGGCAGCATTTCTACACGTAGATCTGAGTGCCCCGCGGACGGCGGAAGCATGTGCTCTGCGGACACATAGGGGTCGTGCTCACCGCGCAACAGCAGCGTTGGAATCTCCGGGACCCATGGCGGCGAACCGCTCCAGTGCTTGGGGAAATCGCGTTCGCGGTAGGGCCCTAGCATCTCTCGCAGACGCACTTTGTCACTGCAGCGTAGAAGCACAGCGTCAAGTGCGGCCTCGCTCATCCCTGCGGCTCGTAGCGGCGCGAGCAAAGGCGCGTAGCCTTTGAAACGAAGCCAGAGTTCGGGGACCCACCGCCGCGCGAGAAAGCGCGCATAGTTGCTCGCGGGCCCCGCGACATGTGCTTGCACCCGGCACGGGTGGGGAGCAGATATTACGCTGAGACTGCGAACCTCGTACCGGTAGCGCTCGCTGTCATCGTGATCGGGGTCTGACATTAGCCACGCGAACACGCCCCCCCAATCGTGACCGACCACGTGAATGCCCTCGTCTGCGCTAGGTAGTCGGCGGCAGACTGCATCCTCCACGCCTCGCCCCCACCAAACCCACGGAAGGTGTCGTTCTCCGTAGCCGGGGAATGGTGGGCAATGCACCTCGTGGCCGCCCGCGCGGATCTGGTCTGCAACCACGGTCCAGCTCTCGGGGCCGTCGGGAAAGCCGTGCAACAGGGCGACGGGGCGACGGCGTTGCGGGAGGGGGTTCATTTGCAAGTGCAGCCCTAACATTAAGTCGCGTTCATCAACAAAATATCAAGGGAATATACCTTTCCTCTCTCGCATGCAGGCCCTACCCTGGTGGCGTGAATCGACTCCTTTGCGTGGCTCTCGTGGGTGCTTGTTTGGTTTGTTGCAAGAAGGAGGAAGCGCCTAACCGGGGGCGTGTGCAGGGGGGCGGCATCACGCTCGCGCCGGAGAGCGAGCCCTACGTAAAAACCGAGGTCGCGGCGCTTGCAACGGGGAGCAATGCGCGCGCCCTGGTGGCGCGTGTGGCCTTCGACGAGCGGCACATGGCGGCGATGGGACCACCCGTGCAGGGCCGTGTGGCAAGCGTGTCCGTAGTCTTGGGCGACACGGTCAAAGCAGGCGCGCTGCTCGTGACCATCAGCGCGCCCGACATCGCCGCCGCGCGCGCGCAAGTCTCGGAGGCCAAAGCGTCGCGCGGGCTCGCGGCCACCACCGCTGCACGAGCGAAAATGCTGGT
>JAYWGI010000084.1:0-8787 GCA_043779025.1 Myxococcales bacterium | reverse complement strand
TTTTGGTGTCAGAGCAAACGGGGAAAGTTGATTGCCGGGTTCAAAGCGCCCGGGCCGGCTTACAGTGCGCGCAGGGATTCAGAGGCGCTGTCGAGGCGTGCAGCCAGCGATCCGTCCATCACGGTGTCGCCCACTCGGACGACCAAGCCTGCGAGCAAGGATTCGTCCATCGTGACGTGCAGCGAGACGGCGCGGCCGACGCGCTTCTCGAGCGCGGCCGAGAGACGCGCGCGGTAGGCCTCGGAGAGCGGCCCGGCCGAGCGCACATCGGCGCGCACGGTGCCGCGTTCGGCGTCCGCAAACGTGCGAAGCGCGGCGGCAATCTCCGGCATGGCATCCGCGCGGCGGCGCTCGACCAGCATGAGCCACACATTCGTGGTGGTCTTGCCAAAGCCGCTTTTCGCGCAGAGCTCACGCACGATGGCCATCTTGTCGCTCTCGCTCACCAGCGGCGAAACGAAGAGCCCGCGCAGGTCCGCGCTGGCTGCATAGAGCTCGGCCACGCTCGCACTCTCGCGCACGAGCGCATCGAGCTCGCCCGACTCTTTGCCGAGTTCGAGCAGCGCTTTTGCATAGCGGCGTGCAACAACAGGTGAACTCATGCTGCCCCCTTGGCCACGTGGCCGCGTTCCAAATCGGCGAGGAAGGCCTCGGCCAAACGGTCATGATCGGCCGGGCCCACATTGCTGCGCAGCAACGCAAGTGCGCCCGTCGTGATGTTTTGGCTGAGCTCGGCGTGCAGGCCCTGGGCAAGCGTCTTGCGCTGTTGCTCCACCGAGAACTCGGCGTCTTTGGTCATGCGCACGGCGGCCGCTTCGGCTTCGGCCACCACGCGGCTTTTGTCTGCCGCGGCCGCATGCAGCATCGTCTGTTTGGCGGCAGCTGCGTCGCTGACCATGCTGTCGAGCTGCGCTTTGTATGTGGCGGCGCGAGCGGTCGCTTCGGCCTTCATACGCGTCGCCTCTTCGATGTCTTTGGCTACCTTGTCACGGCGGGCCACAAGTGCCTCAGCAACTGGCTTTTTGCCCATTTTGACCAAGATCGCGATGAGGATCGCAAAGTTGATGAGGTAGGCGGCGTACGGGACTTGCTGCTTGTCCCCAAAGGTGAACCAGTTGATGGGGGCTGGGCCGTGCTCAGCAGAGCCCTCGTGGCTGGCGTGCGAGACTGGCGCCGCCGAGGTTGAGGCGCCATGCGCTGAAACCATCTGGTCGTGGTCCGCCGGCATCCCCGGATGTCCGTCGTCGCCCTGCTCATGAAGAGCACGGTCGGCCGCGCGCTGGCGCATCCACTCTTGCTTTTGCTGCGCGTAGGCCTCGCGCTGCGCGGGCGTCCAGGTCTCGGACCCGGGGGGGAGGATATCCATCAACATCATGCGACCTCCCTACCAAGCACGCGCGACGCGAGGGCGACCGCGAGGCTCTTGCCTTGTCCTTCGAGCGCGGCGCGGGCGGCGTCCGCCTCTTTGCGCGCTTGCGTGTACCCTGCATCCAATGTCAAGCCAGCCTCTTTGCGTGCCTTGGCCATAAGCTCGGCTTCCATTTTTGCGCCTTCTGCGCGCATTTTGTCTCGTTCGGCGGCGGCCTCGGCCCGCGAGGCCTTCATGGCCGACTCATAGGCGAGCTCGGCTTCCGCAGATGCCTGGTCTAGGGCTCGCGCCTCGTCTTTGGCCCCTTCGATGCGCTTTTCGCGCTCCTCGAAGAGGGCAAGCATGGGGTCGAACAAGACCGGCTTGAGCACGAGCATGAGCACGACAAGAATGCCGAGCTGCACAAATACGGTGAGGTCCGCGTCGACGTCGACGGGGCCGCCATTCAGGAGAAACAGGGGGATGGCTGGCATCGCGGGTCGGGCCATACCATTCTGACGCGGCGGCAACAAGCGCCGTCGGCGCGCGACGAAAAAACTACGCGGGTTATCGGCAACCTTGCGCAGCCAGAATCACTGAGCGAATGCAAGAATCGGCCACGAGTGTGCAGCCGATCCGTCGGGCGCCGACGTGACGAGCAAGATGCCCGCTTGCGTCTCTTTGGAGTTGGACACGGTCAGTGTGACTTCGTCGCCAGGAAGCACCCGGGTCTTGTCGAGCGAGATCTTCATGCGCGCTGTCGCGCCCCCAAACGACAACCCTTGCGCAAAGATTCGCCAGGGCTGGGCTACGGCCTTGTCGCTATGGATCTTGATTTTGATCTCGCCCGCGCCGCCCCTGATTGACATGTAGCTCGTCTTGCCGCCGCGACCCAAGCTGGTGCTTGCGCTCAGCTGCGGGACGCCCACCAAGAAGGTCTGATCGTAGTTGGGCGCACACGGGAAGTGACCCGCTTGAGATGCCTTGTTGGAAAAGTGACGCTGCACGCGAAACCCCAAATCCTCAGGGATATAGCCGATTTCGCGGCTGCCTAGCGCTTGCGCCTGCGTACGCTCAAGAAAGGTGCAGATATCACTTATCTCCGCGCCGCCAATGAGACCGAACGCTGCGAATTCCGGTGTGAGATTCGCATAGGCTTGCGCCGTGTACGGGAAGCGATCGGTGGCCCACTCGACCATTTCGTGGTCGGAGGCCGTGTACAAGCTGTCCTGGTCACACGTGGGGATCACGGCGTAACCCACCTTGTTGCCATCGGACGTCGCCAACTCACTGTGGTAGCCTCCGAAGCTCGAGCAGCTTTCGCTTCCCTGCAAGCTGATCGTGCTGCGAGCGGGGTAGTAGAGCACATAGGCAGTGTCCGCATCGGGCACGCCGAGGAGCTTTCCCTCGCCAAGGTTGGCTTGCAGCCATCCCTTGATTTGGTCGTCCGTCACGCTTGACGTCGCCGCATCGGTTCGCGTCACCGACGGCCTTAACGTCATGGCCCCCACGCCATACTCCCCCACCGCGCCCAACCAGTGCGTCGAGGTCGCGTACGACTGATGGAAGCGATCGAGCTCCGCGCGCAGCGCATACCCGTCAAAGTAGATTGGCATTACCTTGGGTGCTGCGACGACATTTCCGCCAGAGCTCACAACGGTCGGAAAGGCGGACGCGGGAGTGACCGTAGCCGGCGCGCCGGTGGGCTCCACGGGCTTCTCAACCGGCTTTTGATTGGAGGCAGGTGGGGTCTCAACTACGGGCTCTGCGCTGACTTGCGCGCCCGGGACCGCCGGAACTGCCTGGGGCTCCGAAGACGAAGAGCCACACGCCAAAAGCCACGAAAATGTTGCTACTGAAAAAAGTACGCTACGCATTATTTGCCTCCGAGCCCATGGCCCTAGCGCAAAGTTTGCGCGCTTACCAAGGTTTGTCGCTTTACGTTTTCGCAATGCACCGCGCTGTGCGCGCCACACGGGGGCAAAGACAAACCCTCCCCCACGCGAAGTGGGAGAGGGCCATTGGCCACGGCGCTTGCGGCGTTTTATGGGCAGGTGAGCGACGCGACTTCGGCCGGGCAAGCCAGGTCTCGCAGCCAAGACTGGGCCAGCGCCCGAATCTGCGTGGCTTGCGCGGCGGTCGCGCGACTCACCATGTAGTCCACCATGTCCTGCATGTGTTTGGCTTGACCGGCATTCGCGGCATAGAAGTCACGCAGAATCCCATCCAATGCCACCAGACCGATGACCTCGCCCACGCGGCGATAGAAGAACGCGCCCTTCTTGTACGGAATGCTGGACCATAGCGCGCTGTAGTTGATGTCAAACGCGTTGCAGCCTGTGGGATACGCAATCGTGTTCGCGTCGGTGCATGCGTTCTTCAGCTCGCATTCAAGGCGCGCTCGAATGTCCACGCCCTCAAGCTCCAGGGTACGCCACGTGAGGTACTCTGTCGTGCCCTCGGAGAGCACAAAGTCTTCCCAGCACGCCATGCGCACGCCGTTGCCGTACCAGCCGTGCATGGCTTCGTGCACGTTCACCTTCTCGTCTGCCAGCTGATCTTGACCGATGTGCCAGAACGGATGGTGCTCCATGCCGCCGCCGCCTCGTGCCACGGATACGGTACCTACTGAGCTGCCAAAGCGGTACGTACCGTAGGTGCGTTCGGCGCGATCGAAAGCTGCACGAAGGTGGGCTGATCCGGCGGTGGCATTGGCCAAATCGCCAGGCAAGTACCAAGACGAAACGCTCGTTCCAGCAGTCGTAACGCCTAGCGGAAGTTGGGTGTAGTTTCCAATAGCCACCGCCGCCATGTACGAAGGCGCATCATTGAGAGTGTTGCTGGAATAGATCGCAGTGGCACCTGCGGGAACCCCGGTTACGTTGATCGTGAACTTGGAGCCGTCGGTGGTGTCCGACTCGCACGGGAACAAGTTGCCGCAGAAGTTGGGCCAAAGGTAAGACCACCCCTTGTCGGCATTGAATCCCTCAAGCGAGACGCGACTTGCGAAGTGGTAGTTGACAGTGACGACACGCGATCCCGCCGTGGTCGCGACGCGCAGCTGCCGGCGCCCCATGTCGTCAAAGACGTAGCTCGGCGCCAATGCAACGCCTCCCAGGGAAACAGAGTCCACCGTGAGATTTCCCACTTCGAGTAGTACATCCGTACCTGCCGCGGGGACCAACACTGTCACAGCCGCAACGCCCGTGCGTGCTGCCAGGTTGAGTGTGAGTGCTGTGCTCACAACATCCGTGGTGCGTTTCACCGTGTCAGACAGCTTGTAAATGTTGACCGCGTACTCGCCCTTGTTGAACGCGAGGCGACCAATCGTATCGACCACCACAGTGTAGGTCGTATCTGCGCGTAGTTCGGCTGTCATCCGCGCCCGCTTGTAGCGGGCGGGCGGCGACGTTACGCTCGACCCCGACAGGCCGCAACCCAACACCGGCGCGGTTTCTGCGCAGCCCGTACGCACGCTCAAAAGCACATTGGCGCGCGAGCCAGACGAGTCGAACACGTAGACGCCGTCGCTCGGCGGCTTCCACAAGTAGGCGACATCCGCACCCGTAAATGTCTGAATCGGCGCTTGGTCCGCATAGCCATCCGTGCACGTTCCGGCAGTGCGGAAGTCGTCGCCTTGCCCCACGAACGAGCCCGCGAACACTGCAGTACCAACTGCGCTGGAAACGCTGGTCGGGCAGGCTTGTCTCGCCCCGTATCGGCAGATATTTTCCGCTTCGAGCCCGGCATTGAGTGCTCCGCTAGGAACATCGCCGAAGAACGAATTTCGGCACGCGGTACGTGTTGCGCGCAGCGCCTGCGTAAAGCAGCCGTTGCCGGCCCCCTCGCAATTTGCCTTCGCGTCGAAACAACTATTGAAAGTCTCGTACAAGTCTGCAATGCAATCGGCGAAGGTTAGATCGACGGCTTTGTCGCGACCGGGAGCTGCGAACATGTCGACCATGCAACGCAAGTCAGTCGGGTCTGCGGTGTACCACGCCGCACAGCTGGGAGCATCGTCCCAGGATTCGAGGCCATCCCGATAGCAGCCGCAGTTTCGGGACGCCCGTCCGGCCGTTGCATCCTGCATACGCTTTACAGCAATCGCGAGATCGGTTGGGAGCAAAGGCCCGGCGTCTGCCGCGCTAGCATCTGCACTGTAGAAGTTGGCGTCAACGAGCGGCTGGCCAATGTCGAGCGGCGGGACACTCGTATCGCCGTTCGGCACCACGCCGCTGTCGGTCAGCGTATTTGAAGTTGTGGCCACGCCGACGCTCGACGTGCACGCGACGACAATGCAGGTCGCCGAAATCAAAGCGCCCAAGTGTGCAGAGAAAAGTCTTCGGTTCATTAGAGGGTCCTCATTCGGCGCGCGGGGTGCGCGCAATTGGTGTTTGCGAAATGTAGGCTACGTAAAGCGCGCTTTGAGCCTACGGCTCACAAAAGCTGAAGTGCGCTATAGGTCCAGGAGACTCCGCCGAACAAGAAACATCGGCAAAGTCGTCGCATTTTTTCTACATCTCACCGAACCTGGGCGCATGTATTTCAGCCCGTCCGCGCTGGAGGACCGCGCATTGGGCGCCATGCACCTCAGCGCGTCGTCTTGTTCTCGCGCTCCAGCACGCCCATCAGAACCACAAAGTAGGACAGCAACAGCGGCCCCATGACAAGGCCCAGAATTCCGAACAGGGGCAGCCCCAGAACGATGCCGGCCAGGGTGACCAGGGGGTGAATGTCTCCCATGCGCTTCGCGAGCATGATGCGAAGCACGTTGTCGATGTTGACGATCACCAAAGCGCCCACCATAAGAATCCCCACGCCCTGGCCGACCTCGCCCTGAGAAATCTTGAGCACCCCGGCCGGCACCCAGACCAGCGGTGTACCGAGCACCGGGATGAACGCCATGAAAAAGCCGACCACAGCCCAAAACGCGGAGTCTGCAACGCCAAACACCCACAGGGTCAGGCCCGTGAGGACGCCCTGCACTAGGCACACCAGCAGCTGGCCGAGCACGTTGGCATTCACATTGTTGCGCAATGACTCAGCGAGTGTCGCCTGCGTCTCGGCGTTGAATGGAATGTATTTTTGCAGGGCTCTGCGGAACGCTTCGTCCTGCACCAGCATGTAGTAAAGTGTAAAAAACAACAGGCCCGCTACGACGAGAATGTCGAGCGCGTTGCCGGCAACCGAAGGAATAAGCTGACCGGCGTGAGAGCCTGCACTCTGCAACAATTTGCGCAGGGCCTCGGGTGTGGTGACTTGGTACCCGGTCACGGATTCGAGGCGCCGCGCGAGGTCGACAATCTCGTCTGTGTGCTCCGAATAATACTGCACCTTGCCGGCCAGCATCAGGCTCAGCGTAAGGAAGGGCAGTACGATGACGACAATCGACAGGATGATAAGCAGCGCGGCCGACAGGGGGCGATTCCAACCTCGCTTACCGACCATCGCGTGCCAAAGCGGCTGAAACACGACGTACAAAATACCTGCGCCCAAAAACGCGGACAGGTAGTCGCGAAGCCCCCACAGGATCAGGCCGGCGAGCAGCACGAGGCTCGCGACATGCAGTTTCCGTTGCTGCGACGCGGTGTAGATGGTGCTCAAATACCGGTGCTCCCTATCCCCAAAATCAAGCGTGTGAGCGCCTGCGCTTTGGGCACCAGGGTGGTCACATCGATGTATTCCTCACGCGTATGAAACCCCGTGCCGCGCGGACCCAGAGCGTCGATGGACGCGATGCCCACCGCAGCCGTGGTGTTCGCGTCCGAGCCGCCGCCCACCAGAGGTGATTCCGGCGCCGCCAACCCTGACGCCACTGCCGCCGCCGCGTATCGCGTGTAAAGCACGCGCGACGCCTCAAGTCGCTCCATGGGGTAGCGCACCACCCCGCCCTCAATCTCAAAATGCACCCCAGGCACCGCCGCCTCCGCGCGCCGTGCAAGCGCGGAGAGCGCTTGCATCAGCGCGTCGGCGTCTACCACTGCCTCGAAGCGCAAGTCCAACTCGGCCACCGCGTTCTCCGCCACCGTGTTCTGGCTGGTGCCGCCCTTGAACGTGCCCACGTTCACCGTGATCCCGCGCGCGTAGTCCGTCAGCCGCTGCGCCCCATCGGCGAACTGAGCCAGCGCCCACACTGCACTCACCCCCTCGGCGTGCGCGTTGCCGGCATGCGCGGCTTTGCCGCGCGCCGACACGCGCACCAGCCCCACGCCCTTGCGACAGGTCACGATGGCATCGTTGGCGCGGCCTGACTCAAACACCAGCGCGGCCTGCGCTTGCACATCGCCCAAACGTGCCGCGCGCTTGAGCACATCGGTGCCCTCGGGCGAACCCACCTCTTCGTCCGCAACCACCACAATATGCAGGGGCGGCAGCGACGCAAGGCCCACGGTTTGCGCCAGCGCACGCACGGCGTACGCGACCACCACCAAGCCGCCCTTCATGTCCAGCACGCCGGGGCCCTCCAAACGATCGCCTGCAAGCTGCACGGATTCAAACGTACCCTTGGGAAACACCGTGTCGGCGTGACCCACCAGCAAAACGGGCGCTCCAACGCCATGGCTACGCAGCACCTGATGAGCCCCAAAGTTCTCGCTGCCCGTTACCCGCTCTCGCGCAAGGTCCAAGCCGTCGAACATGCGGGCGTAGTCGTCTTGCACCAAGCTCACCCCTTCGGGGTTGGCGGTGTGCGAGTTGATAGCGCTCAGGCTTCGGGTGGCGGTCACCATGGCCTGCTGCTGTTCTGCCAGCCAACGGAGTGCGTCGTGGTTCATGAGCGCAACTGTACCTTGAACGTCGACGCAGGATCGACTTGTGTGAAGCGTTGTATGAGCAACCTCGCCACCGCCCCCATCGTCGTCAAACTAGGAGGCGAGGTCATCGCCGGGCCCGGACTGCATGCACTTTGTATTGATATCGCCGCGCTCGCGCATACCGACGCGCTGGTGATCGTGCACGGCGGCGGCAAGCTCGCGAGCACGGTACAGCGCGCGCTGGGCCAAACTCCGTGCATTGTGCACGGGCGCCGCGTCACCGACGATGAGGCACTCGAAGTGATGAAGATGACGGTGGCCGGCGTGATGAATGTGGACCTCTGCGCAGCGCTCACCCGGGCGGGCGCACATCCTGTCGGCCTACACGGCGCCAGCAGCTGCGTCGTCCGCGCGGAGCGCCAAGCTGTGTGGGCCTCGCCCGAGGGCCCGGTAGACTATGGGCACGTGGGCGAGGTTGTGGGCGTGAACACCGCACTACTCACGCACCTTATGTCAGCAAATTACCTGCCAGTCATCAGCTGCTTAGGTTGCGACGCACAAGGTGCAGTCTACAACATCAACGCCGATGCGGTGGCCAACCAACTCGCGCTTCACCTCCAAGCCCACACCCTCGCGCTCATCTCCGACGTGCCAGGCATCTTGCGCAACCTGCACGACCCAAGCTCC
>JAYWGI010000083.1:0-3138 GCA_043779025.1 Myxococcales bacterium | reverse complement strand
TCGCCCCTTCAAGCCCGAGCTACGCAGGCAACCCACGACGCTGTGGGACTACCCCTCGCAGCACTACGGTGCTGGAATGCAGGGCGATTCGGCTTACGTGGGTGCAACGCCGTCGTATGTGATCTGGAACGTTATTCAGACGTACACCAAGCCTGGCGACCTGGTAGTAGACCCATTCTGCGGATCGGGCACCACGCTTGACGTCGCCAAGGACACCGAGCGTCTGGCGCGCGGCTTCGACCTGCAGCCCTACCGCGCCGACATCGAACGCGCCGACGCGCGCAAATTGCCTCTGCTTGCGGACAGTGTGGACTTGGTCTTTATGGATCCTCCCTACGGCGATCACATCGACTACTCGCCAAACCCTGAATGCATCGGAAAGCAGTCTGCCTACAGTGAGGGCTACTACCGCGCCATGCACGGCGCCGTGCGGGAGGCGGTGCGCGTGCTCAAGCCCGGCGGGGTTTTGGCCGTGTACGTATGCGACTACTTCGAGAAGAAGAACGGCTTCGCTCCCGTGGGCTTTGGACTCTTCTCGGTGCTCGCCGAGATGACCATCCCGCTCGATATGATTGCAGTTACGCGGCACCATAAGAGCCTAGACAAGGGCAACTACCGCAAGGCGGCAGAGGAGGGAGGGTTCTTTCTGCGCGGCTTCAACTACCTGATGTTGGGCCGCAAGCCGGAGCCTAAAGCGCCGCGCCCGCGTCGCGGTCGCTAGTTGGTAAAACACTGGTAAAGTGCTCACCGAACGCGTGAGCGAGTTCGGACGCAGCGTGGTCGCCGAACAAAGCTTGCGCGCACTCCCTCATCCCCGGCGCGCGCGCCAACACGTCGCGCGCGAGTACCATCGAGAGTTTGGTGCGCCGGCGTAAGTAGTCGTCCAAGTTACTCACCATCTCGTGCGCGCGCGCATGTCGTAGTTCGGCGCGCACGTGCTCGGCGCCCTCGAACAGCAAGTTCGCCTCGCGGCCGTCCGCCGCGATGTACGCGAGCACATCGCCAGCACGCACGCCGTATCGGCGCCAGAGCCGCGCCGAGAGCTGCTCGCTTGAGGTGTTCGGCGTGAGTTCATCCAGTTTGCACCGGGCCGCCTCCGCAAAGAAGGCCTCGCGCCTCGCGAGCGCGGGCTCGCCGTACCAGGTGGCGAATGGCTTTGCGTACGCCACGCCCAGGGATCCTACAGCGCGCGCGACCTCTTCGCCGACGTTCACGCAATCGGTTAGCTTGCCGCCAAAAATGGCCACGCTGGCGCGTTGCTCATTTACTTCCAGTACGTGCTTGCGTGACATCTGCATCCAATCTTTGACGGCTTCGCCGCTGCGTAACGTGGCAAGCGGTCGCACGCCGCAACGCTCCGAAATGATATCCGCCTCTGTAAGCGGCGTCGCGAGCGCCAAGCGCTTGTTGATGTTGGCAAGCACGAAGGCACGATCCTCGGGCGTCACCTCGGACTCGGGCGTGCTCACGCGCGTATCCGTGGTGCCGATGCAGGTTCGCGCTCCCATGGGGATGGCGAAGAACAAACGCCCGTCGTCCGCGAAGAAGGTGAGCACCCGTTTGCTTCGGGTGATTTGCGGAACGATCAAGTGAATGCCTTTCGAGAAGGCGTGGGTGTGCTCGGTGCGTACGTCGATGCGTGCGCCCAGTTCATCGCTGTAGGGCCCCGCGGTGTTGATCAGAGTTTTTGCTCGCACAACCCACGCTTTCCCGCTGAGCGTGCAGCGCAGCGTCGCGACCCACACGCCGTCTTCACGCTCTGCGTGGAGGAGCTCCACGTAGTTGGCGCACGCGGCGCCCTCGTCGAGCGCGCGCCGTACGAAGTTCCAAACGAAGCGCGCGTCGTTGTCTTGCAAGTAAGCGTCCGAGTATTCGAAACCTCCGTCGGTGAGCGCCACGCGCACCATGGGCTCCTCCCGCGCAATGTCGGCGCGCGACAGCAGCCGCGGTGCGCGGGTCTTGCAGAGGCCAATGAACCAATAGAGCAGCGCGCCCAAAAACAACTTCAATCGGCCGTGTCTGAAGCCGGGCTCGTGCCCTACAAAGAAACGGATTTCGCGCACCGCGCTAGGGAAGCTGCGCAGTAAATGGTTGCGTGATGCACACAGTTTGGCCACCAGTCCGAACTCGAAGCTCTCCAAGTACTTGATGCCGCCCCACGCCAAGTTTGAGGAGCTCTGGCTGGTCACACCTCCAAAATCGCCGCGGTCTACGAGCGCGACGCGCGCGCCACGCGCCGCCATGCAGGCGGCCGACACCGCGCCGTTGATACCGGCGCCCACCACCAGCACGTCGAACACGCCGTCTTGCAATTGCTCTAGGTTCTTTGCGCGTAGTTCCACGCCCTGCACATTACTTTCGATAGCTCTGGGAGGCAATTCGGCGCTACATGCCGCGGTCATGGACCACGAAGTATTGGGCGCCAAAATCGCATTGCTCAACGCCGTGCTGAACGGGACGTCGGCGTGTCTGCTCTTTGCAGGCAGGATGGCCATCGCGGGTGGCAAGCGGGACACGCACAAGAAGCTCATGACGGCCGCGCTTGTGACGAGCAGCGTGTTTCTGGCCTCCTACCTTACGCGCGTGGCGCTCACGGGCGTGCATCGCGACACGCACCAAGGCTTGTTCCACAGCGCGTACCTCGCACTGTTGGGCACGCACACGCTGGCGGCCGTGGCCTCGTTGCCGCTCATTGCCTACGCGCTTTGGTATGCGCTTAAGGGCGATTTTGCGGCCCACAAACGCACGGTAAAGTACGCCTGGCCGGTGTGGTTCTATGTCGCCGTCACCGGCGTGGTGGTGTACTTGATGCTCTACGTGTTTTAGCGGCGGCCAGGGCAGGGGCCCTACGCATCGGCGGCGCGCAGCGTGGCCTCATAATTTTGACTGGCGTGATAAACGCCAAGCACAACAACCTGACGAGCGTTCTCGTCGACGACGAAGGCAATGATGAGGCGGCCTCTGAAGTTCGTGATGCGCAGTCCGATGCGAATATCGTCGCGCAGGATGCCGCGGCGTGGCACCGAACGCATGCCCTGCGAGCCTGACAGAAAGTATGTGGGAGTTGCCAGGTGGGCCCAAGGAAGGCACACCCCATGGACATGCAGAATACAGACAAGAAGACACGCCCACGTAAGG
>JAYWGI010000082.1:0-3140 GCA_043779025.1 Myxococcales bacterium | reverse complement strand
CCTGCATCGAGGCCATGGCCGCAACGCAGGGCCATACGCAATCGCTGCACACCAACGCACTCGACGAGGCGCTGGCTTTGCCAACGGATTTCTCCGCGCGCATTGCTCGCAACACCCAGATCTTGCTGCAGCAAGAGTCAGGCACCACGCGTGTGGCCGACCCTTGGGGCGGCTCGTACTACGTCGAGAAGCTCACACACGACTTGGCCGAGCGCGCATGGAGCCACATCGTTGAGGTGGAGTCGGCCGGCGGCATGGCGGCGGCCATCGAGGCTGGTCTGCCCAAGCTGCGCATCGAGGAGGCGGCCGCGCGCACGCAAGCGCGCATCGACGCCGGCACGCAGCCCCTCTTGGGTGTGAACCGCTACAAGCTCGATACGCCCGAGCCTTTGGATGTGCTCAAAGTGTCGGGCGCCGGCGTGCGCGCGAGCCAGCTTGCCAAGCTCGCAAAATTGCGTGCAGAGCGCAACGATCCCGCATGCCTTGCCGCGCTGGCCGAGCTTACGCGTGGTGCTCAAGATCATATGGCCGGGGCGCCACGTGCCGGGATGGATGGGAATTTGCTAGCGCTTGCCATTGAGGCCGCGCGGGCGCACGCCACAGTGGGCGAGATGTCCGGTGCGCTCGAGGTGGCCTTTGGGCGCCACGCGGCGCAAACCCGCACCATCAGTGGAGTCTACAAGCACGAAGCGGGAGGCGCTGTGAACGTGAAGCATGCACTCGAGGTGGTCGCGAGCTTTGCACGCGACGAGGGGCGCCAGCCGCGCATCTTGGTCGCCAAGATGGGCCAAGACGGACACGACCGTGGCCAGAAGGTCATCGCGACCGCCTTTGCGGACTTGGGCTTCGACGTAGACGTGGGCCCGCTATTTCAAACACCGCAAGAAGTCGCGCGTCAGGCGGTCGAGGGCGACGTGCACATCGTGGGGGCGTCGTCGCTCGCGGCTGGGCATCTTACGCTCGTGCCTGAGTTGCGCGCGGCGCTCGATGCCTTGGGCCGGCCCGACATCATGATTGTGGTGGGCGGTGTGATCCCTCCCGCAGATTTTGACGAGCTCTACGCTGCCGGCGCTGCAGCCATTTTTCCCCCGGGCACCGTCATTGCGGAGGCTGCCATGACGCTGCTCGATCGACTGCGTGCAGATCGCACGGAGCGCGCCTCGGCCGTGATTACCGCTCGCCCATGAATGTTCAGAGTGCACATGAAGTCGTTGCGCTGAGCCAGGGCGTGCTCGCAGGCGATCGCGCATCCGTCGCGCGCGCCGTCACATTGGTGGAATCTACACGCAGTGATCACCAGGTGCTGGCGCAGCACTTGCTCGCGCTGCTGTTGCCGCATGCTGGCCAAGCACTACGCGTCGGCATCACGGGCGTGCCCGGCGTAGGCAAGTCCACGCTAATTGATGCGTTGGGCATGCAGCTTTTGGCTTTGGGCCATCGCGTGGCGGTGCTTGCGGTGGACCCTTCGTCCACGCGTACGGGAGGCAGTATTTTAGGGGACAGAACCCGCATGATGCGCCTGGCGCAAAGTGAGCGCGCGTTCATTCGACCGTCGCCCACCTCGGGCACATTGGGCGGCGTGGCGCGCGCAACGCGTGAGGCGATGGTGGTGATGGAGGCCGCGGGGTTTGATGTGGTCATTGTCGAAACGGTGGGGGTAGGGCAGTCGGAGATCACGGTCGCGGGGATGGTGGATTGTTTCTTGTTTTTGACGCTTGCGCGCACGGGCGATCAGTTGCAGGGCATCAAGAAGGGGGTACTCGAGCTCGCCGATGTGATCGCGGTGAACAAGGCCGAGGAGCCGCATACGGCCACGGCGCTCGCCGCGGCGCGCGAGCTTCAGAGTGCCTTGCATTTGGTGACTCCCACCGATGCTCCATGGCAGCCGCCGGTGCAAACCTGCAGCGCCCAAGAGGGGACGGGCCTCGCTGAACTATGGGCGACGGTCTTGGAGCACCAAGTGGTGATGCGGTCCTCCGGCCTGCGGCAGGCGCGTCGCGAGAGCCAGCGGCAAAAGTGGATGTGGGCCATGGTGCACGACGGCCTGCTCGTGCGTTTGCATGCGGCGCCGAGCATCGCCGCCATGCTTCCGGACCTAGAGCGCGGCGTCGCCGACGGGACCGTGCCGGTAGGCGAGGCTGCGGCTCGAATCTTGGCGGCCTTCTCGTCTGCACCGAAATAACGCGGCGGCGGTTGAAAGCCCGGCCCCACACGCGCTAGAGGATGCGCATGGCCAATGCACGTCTACTCCTCCCGCTCACCGGCATCGCCTTGCTGACCGTGGCCGCATGCAAGCGGATGAATGACGCCTCCGCCAACGGTTCTGCGCAATCGCCTGCTGCGATGCTCGCGCTGCCAGAGTCGGCGCTGCCGGCGCCGCAGGCGGTAGCGCCCGGCGTGATCGCGTCGTTGTCCCCTGGAGCGCGCACCGAGGATGAGCGCAACAGTACGAGCATCTTTAAAGAGGTCTCGCCGTCCACGGTGTCGGTCACTCAAAACCGCGTGGTGCAAGACTTTTTCGGCGAACAAGAAGAGGTGCCCGCGGGCGCCGGATCCGGTTTTGTGTGGGACTTCAAAGGCCACATCGTGACCAACTTTCACGTGGTCGAGGACGGCACGTCGTTCTCGGTGACCTTCCCGAATCAAAAGAGCTACCCGGCCAAATTGGTGGGCGTCGACAAGTTGCACGACATCGCCGTGCTGCGTATTGAGGCCGCCGGGGATGCCCTCAGGCCCGTGCGTGTGCCGGCCAAGATGGAGCTCGAAGTGGGCCAAAAGACGGTGGCCATTGGCAACCCCTTCGGACTCGACAACACGCTCACAACGGGGGTCATTAGCGCGCTTGGCCGCTCGCCCACGGGCATCGGGGGGCGCCCCATTCGCGACATGATTCAGACTGACGCCGCCATCAACCCTGGCAACTCGGGGGGCCCGCTGCTCGATTCGGCTGGGCAGCTGATCGGCATGAACACGATGATCTTCTCCAAGAGTGGCAGCTCAGCGGGCATCGGGTTTGCGGTGCCCGTGAGCGCGATTTCGCGCGCGGTACCTCAGATCATCATGACCGGTAAGGCGCAGCTTTTGGGCTTTGGATTCGAGCCGTTCTCGCCCGACTTGGCGCGTCGTTTGGACGTCAAAGG
>JAYWGI010000081.1:0-8888 GCA_043779025.1 Myxococcales bacterium | reverse complement strand
CGCATACACGCGACCGGACGTCGCAGAACGGCGCGGAAGATGCGCAATCCGAATTTTTGGTGCATGTAGAAAATGCGCAAAACCCTGTAGTGTTGGCCGCCGGATTGCCTGGCGCGGTGGCCACAAGGGCAGCTACCGCGAGACGCACTCGCCCGACTGCGCCGTCGCCGCCATACGTGCAGGTGAGACCCCCGACGCCACCCGAAGCAATCAGCGATCCGTCAGTGAGTGTTGCGCTTTGTGCGCCGATAAAAACTGCGCCACCGGCACCGGCGCCCGGTCCACCTTCCCAGTTTCCAGGAATACCGGGCGGCGTGCCGCCACGCGACGAGACGGTCGCTCCACCCGAAACGATGACGCTCGGCGCGGCGATGTAAACGATGCCACCACCGGCGGCCCCTGACGGAGAGCCGGCGCCGCAATTGCCCGCGCCGCCCCCGCCGCCGCCGCCAACAGAGATGAGCGTTTCATCGGGGTTACCGAACGATACCCCAGGTTCCCCCACCTTCCCGGCTGGGCCTTTGCCCGAGGTGCCATCGACACCATAGCCGCCGCCACCACCGCCCGGGCTTCCGGACACCGAAGGTGCACCGCCAGGACAACCTCCGCAACAGCTCACGCCGCCGCCGCCGCCGCCGCCGCCGGCGCCGTTCGGGGCTGTGCCTTGGGCGCCTAACCCGGTCGCGGATTCGCCGGCAAAGCCGCTGGCGCAGCGGTTTCCACCGCCGTCACCGGCCCCTCCGCGGAACCCTGCGCCATCCATCTGAATCGTGCCCGCAGAGGCTTCTACCGACGCCGAGGCAACAAGCGCAAGGATACCGCCTGTGCTGCCGTTCCATGGCGGGGCTGTGAGCACACCACCGCCTAGGCGCACGGTGCTGTAACGTCGAACGCGAACGATTTGAGCCCCCGCGGTGTAGGTGTGAAGCAAGGGCAGGGCGACCTCGTGGGGAGAAACATTGGTGAGCGTGGCGAACTCCCATTCGCCCGCGGTGGAGCCCACCGTTTGGTGCAACAGGACAAGGTCTCCCGCCGAGGCAGCGAAAGCACCGAGACCGCTGAGCGTCTTTGTGTCCATCGCAGCCGTCACGGGCGAGGCCTCCGTGTTGATTGTCACAACCCCCGCACTCACCACGAGCGGTCCGTCCGCGCCGTCGCCGAAGCCTGACCCGGTGCCGTTGTTCGAGCAAATTGCGAGTTCGTCCGCACTTTGAACGCGCTGAATGCTTTGCACCGGCACGTCAGATGTACAGGCAGCTACCGCGACACCACCGGCAAATACGCATCGCGCGAACTTTTTCATGGAATGGACGCTATCGCCCGATTGACGGCTCGGCACATTATTGGGCCTCGCATTTGGACGATGTGCATGTCGCCCGTCCGCGACACCCCGTGCGGAGGCTTACGCGCAGACCTGCCACGCGTGCTATTCACCAAACCAGGCGCCAGGCTCCACTGTCTCGGTGCGGTGCCGCACCTCGACATACACGACCCCGCGCCCCTCATCGTTGACCGTACCAAGTTTGGCACCTGCGCCTAGTTCATCGCCCACCACGGCACTGACGGCCCCTAGGTCTCCGTAGACCGTGTAGTAGTGGTCGCCGTGGTCGAGAATGACCATGCGCCCATAGGGTCCAAAGCGGTCCGAGAAAGCAACGCGGCCCGCGAACACTGCGCGCACCGCCGCCCCGCGCGCGGCGCGAAACTCAAGCCCGGGGCCCTCGGCCCCCTCGCGATGCACGAGACTGCCCAATTCAGAAGTTGCAACCGGCGTGAGCAGCTGGCCTCGTGCCCGCGCAAACGGTGAGGCGACTGCTGTCTCGCCCACGGCTTGGTAGGAACTCCCCGCATTGAACGCCGTCGAGAATGCTTCGTCACGACGGGACTCGCCGCCGTCTTGCGTCCACAACGTTGCCTGCCCCCCAAGTCGGGCCGAGTCGGTAGACGCGCGCGCGAGCTCCGATTGCAAGCGCGCGCGTTCGCTTTGCAGCGCGGCTCCCTGCCCCAAGTCGTTCACGAGCTGACGCCGCACACGCGACTCGCGATCGACGTGCGCAAACACGTGCGCCAAATCTGAGACCACCGCCAATGCGCCTACACGCTGCGTGCGCACATAGCGTCTGCCAAGAGACACCACACGCCGCTGACGCTCCACAAGCTCCAAGTCCAACTGCTTGATGCGCACGCTCGTGGCCTGTGTTTGCGCTGCGAACGCGCTTACATCGGCGGGGCGAGCCGGGCTCTGAGCGTAGGCCTCGGCCGCTCGAGCTTCGACGTTTTGGCCAAGCAGACCACTGGCGAGCAGCACGAGCACGCCCGCGTGTCTCATGTGCGCACCGTGCTCTGGCGCAGCCCCAAGCGTGCGGCCGTAGCGCCCAAAAGAGCGCCACCGACCACCAAGCCAAAACTGAGTGCCCACGGCAGAAACTGCAGGCCCACACCCCAAAACGCGCGCACGTCGCTGTCGACCCGAACACGGTAGATTTGAAAGATGCATCCTACAACCAGGAGCGCAAGCGCGGCGCCTAAGGCACCGTGCGCGGAGCCTTCAAAGACAAAGGGGCGGCGTACATAGGCAGGGGTTGCGCCCACAAGTTCGAGCACGCGAATCTCACTCTGCCTACGCGCAAGCACCAAGCGCACCGTGGCGCCGATCACTGCAAATACCGCCGCGCACACGATCAGTGCCAGCACGCCTGAGGCGGCAGTGGCGGCGCCCAAGACAGAAGCGATGCGGGCCGTCCATCCCTCGTAGGTTTCCAGCTCCTCGACCTGTGGCAGAGCGCGCAGCTGCGCCGCGATGGTCGCCACTCGTTCGCTGCTGATGTCGCGCTCGAGCACGACCTCGATCACCGGAGTGAACACCTCGTCGGGCAGGTTTTTGAGCTGAGCGTTGTCGGGGCTGGCGCGAAAGCCGGCAGCGACCTCGTCCGCGCGTTGCGAGCGGGCCGTCGCGACACCCGGTGTAGCCGCCAGCACCTCACGCACACGAAACACCTCGGCCTGCTCGGTGCCCGCACGCAGATACATGGTGAGGTTTTCGACGCGGTCGTACTTGTCTTTGAGGCCGGCGACGTTGGTCACCACCAACAAGGAGGCTGTGAGGCAAACGAAGGCCACAGCCGACGTGAATATTGTTGCAATATGCAAGCGCCACTCGCGCATTACCCCACGCCACACACGACTCCGAACGCGATCGTAAGATTCCATGCGAGTACTCCTCAAAGGTTCGAAACGTTAATGATGAGCCCACGCCTGAGGCCGAAGCGAGGGTAACAAGCCCTCCCGCAAGTCGACAGCCTTGCCCTCGCCGAGCGCGATCACACGATGCGCGCGCATCTCGAGCAACGTGCGATCATGTGTGGCAAAAAGCACGGTGGTGCCGGTGGCGTGTACTTCTTCGAAGAGCCCGAGCAAGTCGGCCGCGAGGGCCGGGTCGAGGTTGCCTGTGGGTTCGTCGGCGAGCAGCAGTGCAGGCTCGGCAACGACCGCACGCGCAATGGCCACCCGCTGCTTTTCGCCGCCCGAAAGCACGCCCGCCAAGTCATTACCGCGCCCAGCCAAACCAACGCGCTCCAGCATTTCGCTCACGCGGGTGCGTACCAAACGTGGAGGCAGACCCAAGACCTCAAGCGCAACGGATACGTTTTCGAACACCGACCAATTGGCCACAAGTTCGAAGTCTTGAAACACCACGCCCACGTTGCGACGCAGGTAGGGCACCGACTCCTTGCCCAAACGCGCGATGTCTCGGCCCATAAACAGGACGCGGCCATCGTCTACGGTCTCGCCGCGGTACAGAAGGCGCAGCAAGGTGGATTTGCCCGCCCCTGACGCCCCGGTGACGAACACAAATTCACCGCGCTCGATCGTCAGATTCAGGCCGCGGAGCACCGGGCGCCCTGCCACATAGGCTTTGTAGACGTCTTCAAACACCAGCACGGGCCGCGACGACACCTCGCTGTCAAAGCGATGGCCTTGTCGCAGCATTTGTCGGAATTTTCCTGGTAGTTCGTCTTCGTAGTTGGCCATGGGAGCTCCTCAAGGGGGCTAACAGTGCGGGACTGAATCGGCCAAGAATTCGGCGACAGGCAAAACAACGCGCCGCGTCAAAGCGTTCAAACGCTGTCAATCAAAAAGGCGCGAGCGCTTCGACGCATGCATGCTACACTCTTGACTCGCGATGAAAGCGACAGCCCAAAACTTCGGCCCCGACGACTGGTTGGCGCGTGCCGTGGCTGCAGAATCGCCCGAGGAGCGCCGCGCATGTGCCGAGGAAGGCTTGGCTGCCGCAGCGCCTGCCGAAGCGGACACCGAGGCCCTGCTTTGGCGTGAGCTTTACCTCGCCGACTTTGCGCTGGGCGAATACAGCAACGCGCTTCAGTCGGCTGTGCGCGGGGCCGACTGCGGCGAGATGGTCGATGTATTCTACCAAGATGCCTCGAAGGCCGCGCTCGCCATGGGTAAACCCACCATGGCACTCAATTACCTCGGGAAAGCGACAAGCGCGGCCCCTGCGCGCCGGCGTGGATTCCACCTTTGGTCCCGCGGCGCGCTGCACTATGTGCTCGGCGATTTGCCGAGGGCGAGCTTTGATCTCCGGCGCGCCGTGCGTTCGGAGCCCGCCAACGAGCCTCTTGCGCTGGCGCATCTCGCGCTCGTCGAGGTGTCACGTGGCAACGATGTAAAGGAGCTGCAGGACATCGTGAGCACCTTGCTCGAATCCCCTGCGCGCGAGGGATACGGGCGCTTCGTGCTCGGGCATTTGGCCTATGCCGCGGCCGACACACAGGCTGCAGCGCGCTACCTGGGCGCCTTCACGGACTACGTGTCAGGCAGTGACGGCCCCACGCGCGCACGCCTTTCGGGCGAGCTTGCAATGACGCGTGCCACGCTCGCAAAAATGGCGAAACTGGACGTCGCGTAGCAGCGGGGTACACTTCGGGGGATGAATGCACGCCCCACCCGGACAACGCCCCTGCTCCCCGCCGCGTTGTTGATGCTGCCCGCACTGATCCCCTCATTAGCGCACGCCGCGGGCTCGGATGTGGGCCAGTTTGAAAAGGCGGCTGCCCAAGGTCCCTTGGTCGCTGTTGGAGCCGCCTTTGTTGCAGGTGTGGTGGCCAGCCTCACGCCCTGCGTGTGGCCGATGGTGCCCATCACAGTCTCCATCTTTGGAGCCACGGAGGAGAAGAGCCGCTCCCGCGCGTTGATGCTCTCGGCCACCTTCGTGTTTGGCATCGTATGCATGTTCACGCCGATGGGTGTGCTCGCTGGGCTCTCGGGCAAGCTGATGGGTTCGGCGCTCGCCAAGCCCGCGGTGGTGATTGGCATTGCGGCCGTGTTCTTCACGCTCGCCTCGAGCATGTTCGGAGCCTTTGAGATGGGGCTGCCTTCGTCGTTGCAAAACAAGATGTCCACCCAGGGCGGCGTGGGCTTTAAGGGCGCTTTTGTACTGGGGCTGCTGATGGGCTTGATAGCTGCACCATGCACAGGTCCGTTCCTGACCGGACTGCTCGCGTACATCGCGAGCACGCGCAACATGTGGACGGGCGGCAGCGCAATGGCGGCGTTTGCCTGCGGCCTGGGTGTGCCCTTCTTTTTGGCCGGAGGCTTCGCCGTGGCGTTGCCAAAAGGCGGCGCTTGGATGATGGGTATCAAGTGGGCAAGCGGTGTGGTGCTCGCGTACATGGGCTTGGCCACCCTGCGCGATCGGTGGCCCGACGCGATGCTCGGCTTGTTCTCCAAGATCACCCCCGTGTACATTGCACTCGTCGTGTTGCTGGTTGCCGGCCTGGCTTTGGGCGGCGCTCACATTGTCGCCGAGCGCCGCAAGTCACCGCTGAAGCCCTACTCGACCACCTTCAAGTTGGCCTCGATCGTGCCCGTCATTTTGGGGCTTTACGGCGTGCTTTCTTGGAAGCAGATCCCAAGTGCGGAGGCCGCCATGGTGGCGGCCCCTGGTGCTGCGGGCCCCATCGTTTGGCAGACCGATGAAGCCGCGGCTCTTGCTGAGGCACGCATAAAGTCGAAGCCCGTGCTCATCGACTTTGGAGCCGCCTGGTGCACAGCGTGCAAGGAGCTCGAGCACGAGACCTTCCCCGACCCGGCAGTGCGCACCGAGGCGGCTCGCTTTGTGGCCGTGCACGTCGACGGCACCGACGACGAGGCCGCAACCTACAAGGCGCTTGCGACCAAGTACAAGGTCACCGGCCTGCCTGTGTTGGTGCTCCTAGACAGCAGCGGCAAAGAAGTTGCACGATACAACGAGTTTGTCAAAGCCGAGCCTTTCGCGGCCGCGCTCAAGAGCGTGAAGTAGGCGTCGGCAACAGTACGCCGCCTCTACGGTCGGCCTGTGGCGAAGATTTTCTGAGCCGCGCGCCCTTTTGAACGCTACTCTACTCCTCATGAAGCAAGCGCTTGTCGCCTCTGGTCTTACGTTGGGTTGTCTTGCGTTGGCGGTGTCGTGCGCCAGCGATCCTGTAAGCCGGGCGCAACCGGACGCGAACTCGGATGCGGCTCCGATAAACCTCCCTAACCTGCCGCCGCCCGGCGACGGTGGTGGTGCCCTGCCGACGCGTCCGGGCGAAGACCCCGCAACCTGCGATGAGGCTGCGGTATCGAGAACCTACTTAGGTTGCGAGTTTTGGCCGACAGTTACCTACAACCCGGTTGACCAGACCTTCGACTTTGCAGTGGTGGTGTCCAATCCGCAAACGGTGGATGCCGCGGTAACCGTTACAGGTGGACCGTTTGGCGATACCTACGAACTCGCAGTAAAGCCCGGCGGCACAGGGCGCCTTGCGCTGCCGTGGGTCCCGGCACTCAAGGCGACCACGCCCGGTGAAGCGGTAGGCTCCGTGAAGGTGCGACGCGGCGCTTACCGTATGGTCAGCAGTGTCCCGGTGGTCGCATATCAATTTAATCCGCTGCAGTTCAAGGGTGGCCCGGATAGCTGGCCTGCAGGAAAGGATTGGAGCGCGTGCAAAATCGAGGCGCCATACGACAGCTGCTATTCCTTCACGAACGATGCGTCTCTGTTGCTGCCAAGCACGGCGTTGACAGGCAACTACAGGGTCTATGGCGGGTTTTCACAGTCGTTGTACCGACGCTCCGGCGACGGTGATGCGGGTCCGGGGAGGATTCTGGGAATTGCGGAGACGTTCGCGGCCATCACCGCGACCCAGCCAAACACATCGGTCGGCATAAAACTCGGCAACCAAGCGCGCGTGACGGCAGGGCCCGGCGTGCCTGCAGCGGCGAGAGGTTCGACCATGAATTTTGTCATGGACGTCGGGGACGTCGTTCTCCTTTCAACCACTGAATTCGGTACCGACCTTTCCGGTTCCCTCATCGCCGCCGACAAGCCGGTTCAAGTGATTTCGGGGATGCAGTGCGCGCAGTTTCCGTTTGATACCTACGCATGTGATCACGTCGAGGAGTCGCTCTTTCCCGTGGAGACTCTAGGGAAACACTACTTTGTTGCCCCTCCCACCTCACCCTTGGGCGCATCCGCGGGCATGATGGTGCGGTTTCACGGTAACGTCGACAACACCAAACTAACTTATTTCCCAAGTAAACCGCCTGCATGTCCGGAGGTTATTCAGGCAGGCGAGAACCTCAATTGTGGCGATTTCTCAACCGCCGCAGGAGTCGTGAACATCCCATTCGAGGTGATCGGTGACCACGAATTTGCGGTCACCACATACCAGCTGGGCAGTCAATATGTGGATACCGAATCGCCTGGGGTTCTTGGCGACCCGTCACAAAGCCAACCGGTCGCAGTTGAGCAGTTTCGCAGAAACTATACATTTCTCACGCCGCGAGACTACGTGATAAGCGTCGTCGATATCGTCTATCCCGCGGATGCGAAGCTGATGCTCGACGGCATCCCCGTAGATGCCGCCTTGTCGGCTTGGGACACAATCGACGGCGGCAACCCGCTATTCGCTCCCACGCCGATTTCCAACGGCTACGTGCTGCGTCGTGTTCCGCTCGACAATAGCAAAAACGATGCGCACACCCTCACAGGCGACAAGCCTTTTGGAATTCAGGTAATGGGCTACGGCGCCTACACAAGCTACCAGTACCCCGGTGGTTTGAATCTGGGCGTGATTGCGGACGTTCCCGTGAAGTAGGCTTCGCAAGCGTGCGCTCCCCCCCACGACATTCCTGTCCGACCTTGTGCCACATGGCACAAGGTCGTTATCGTTTTTCCTACACTTGTTGCTCACGGCCGTTGGCACGAGTGTTGCAGCCCCGGGGCACCATGAACCGCTCCCGCTCGTCCTTGCTCCTCGCTCTGCTCTGTTGAACCGGGTGCTTTGTCGCGCATTCGCCAGACGCGTCAAGCCGCAACGACGAGGTCGTACCACCCAAAGTTGTGCCGCCCATCGTGCTGGGAAGAATACGGGGGTCTGTAGGCATCGGTATTGCTCGCAGTTCTTGGGCTGCGAGTCACGTTGGCCAGCTTTTTATCAAGCAGGCCCGAATTTACAGAAAGGATGATGCACTAACGAAATGCTGCGATCTGTACCTATGACCTCTGGCGATCCGCTGCACATCACCGGTATCGCGTACAGCAAGGGTAGCGAAGCGCTGGTGCACGGTCGCACACGAGTCGCTGTATATCCGTAGGGGACCCAAACACTCAAAGCGCTTTGTCGTAAATCCGATACCGCTTGTAGACCTCGGCGCCCAACGACTTGACGCCCATGTTGATGGCACCGTTGTCTTCGAGGGTCCACGAGAGTTCGCCCCAGGTCATCCCGATCTCGCGGCCCTTCTCGTTCATTGCGTAATACATGTAATGCGAGAGGTAAGCGTACTTGCGCACGCTGCGGTACTTTTTTCGCACGCCGAGAAGCATCAGCCGCCCGCTCTTGGGG
>JAYWGI010000080.1:0-3149 GCA_043779025.1 Myxococcales bacterium | reverse complement strand
GCAGGGCTCACAGCCGGGGGCGGGGGCGTCAACGACAAGCGTTCAGGAACGCTGCCATCGCCCAGAGAAATGGCGCGCAAGCCCAGGGTGCTTTGCGTTCGCTTGAGATCACGGATGCAGCGCCCCAGTGCGCGTTTCGAGGCGTCGCGATTCAGCGGCATGAGGGATTTTGCAAGCGATTCGGCCCACGAGGCTACCGGTGTGGTGGCGGGCGCAAAGGAGAGTGTTTGCAGCGTGAGTGCAGGGGTTGCCGTAGACGCGAGAAACTCCCGCAGCTGCAATGCGAGCGACGCCGTGGCGCTGAGAGAGTCTTTGGCACGCGGTCGATTCACCAGTGCGACGGTGCCATCCACACTCAAAATAGCGCCCACAAAATGCTGATCGTCACGCAGCTGTTCCGCCAGGCAAAGCAATACATAGGCTGCCAAGTCGGCGGGCACACTGAGCGCTCCGCTCTCATGCGCGCGCAGCAGCTCTGCTAGCGATGCTGTGCCGTCGTCCGGAACTCCTTCCAACGCGTTCAGGCGCGCTCGGTGTTTTCGAGCAGGCGTTCGACCGAGTTAAGCCCGTTGGTGATCGAGTCGGTCACGAGCTGGTTCATGGTGACAGGCGAGCCTTTGAGCGCCTCGTAGTATCGTTGACGCTCGCGGGCATCGACGATGGCGGGCGCGTGGCCTGCGCGCAGCAAGAGCAGGTTCATCAGCATGCGAGAGATCTTGCCGCTGTCGTGTGAGAAGGGAAACACGCGGAGCAAGTCGTAGTGCGCGCGTCCTGCAAGCCGAACAGACGAGCGCGACGCAATCACTTCAGGGTCGTTGACCCAATCGACGACCGCACGCACGCGCGCCGCGATCTTGTCGGGCTGACAGTACTCGTGAAAGTACAAGCGATGCTGCGGGATGTCCTTGCGGTACTTGACGGACTTTAGGTCGCCCTCCTCGGGGTGCAAAATCAGCGAAAACTCGCGGATCATATCCACCGAGACAGGCTCATCCGTGCCGGCCAACTGGCGCACACGGTCGAGCAGCTTCTTGTGGAGTCGGATGTCCTCAATGGTTCCGTGCAGCGATGCCTCGGTAGAGGCCAACAAGCGATCGTAGGCGCGTGAGTCCAGTGCGGCGTCGATCTCCTGGCTGGTGTAGACGACGCCGTCAAGCACGGCGTCGTGATAAATCCAGGACATATCGAGCATGCGCAAGTAGTTCGCGCGCACCTGTTCGGACGTGTTGGCCAAACGTTGGTTCAACAAGCGGGCCCGCTGATCCAGCGAATGAGCTGGGCCGGTGAGCTGGGCCGGATCCGCAGGGAGCGGAGCGCGGCGTTTGGAACTGGTTTTGGTCGACATAACAGGCCTGGCGGGGCGCCTCAAAACGGCGCTTGACGCGATCATGCACTTTATGCGGCGGCGATCCAGCGCGTCAAGCAAGCTGCGAGACTCCGTGCATTTTGCACCTGCAACGAACTTGCGTCGAGACCGGGCTTGAGCTACCTGTACTGAATGCTTGTTCAGTTATCGGTTCGCAATCTCGTTCTCATCGAAGACGTGCGGGTCGAATTCGGCCTCGGTTTTCACGTTATAAGCGGAGAGACAGGCAGCGGCAAGTCCATGCTGCTCGACGCGTTGGGCCTGGTCCTTGGCTCGCGTGCCCGGCCTGACATGGTGCGCGCAGGAGCGAAGGAGGCTGAGGTAGAGGCTCTTTTTGAGCTTGGGCCACCGTCGGAGCTCAGTCAAGTGCGGCAGAAGTTGCAAAATGCAGGTATCCCCGACGACGACGGACAGCTCGTCATCCGGCGCACCGTGCACGCCGAGGGCCGAAGCCGGGCCTATCTGAATGGGCGCCTCACCACGGTGGCGGAGCTTGCCGACCTGGCCCGCGACTTGTGCGACATCTCATCGCAACACGAGAGCGTGCAGCTCACGGACCCAAGCACACACGGCGAATACCTAGACGCCTACGCATCCCTCCTGCCAGCGCGAGAGGCCCTCGCAGCCGAGGTGGCAGGGCTCACGGCGATTCACACCGAACTGCGCTCGGCTGCGGAATCGGTGCGCACGCGCGCCGAGCGAGAAGACTTTCTCAATTTTCAGCTTTCGGAAATCGAAGCGCTTGCACCTTCGGAGACCGAGGACGCGGACTTGGAAACTGAGCGCTCGCGGTTGCGCCACGCGGAAAAGCTCCGCGCCGTAAGCAATCAGGCCTCCGAGCGCTTGGATGACGCCGAGCACGCCGTGTGCGATATTTTGGCCCGCCTCTCCGCCGACTTAGATCACGCCGCATCGCTGGACCAAAGCCTCGCGCCTCTGGCGGAGACCGTGGCAGATGCACGCATGCGCCTCTGCGATGTGGCCCGCGAACTTGCACGTTATGCGGGCTCGGTGGAGTCGGACCCAGACCGCCTCGCCGAGGTGGAGGAGCGCATGTTTAAGCTGCAAAAACTCTTGCGAAAGCATGGTCCGAGCGTGAGCGATGTGCTGAGATTTCGCGCCAGTGTGCTCGCCGAGCTGACGACGCTCAGCGACAGCGGCGCGCGCGTTCAGGAGCTCGAGCAAAGCACGGCGCGCGAGCTTGCGGCCGTCTCCACCAAGGCGCGTCAGCTCTCCAAAAAGCGCCATGCCGCGGCCGCGCGCATGGCCGAGGCCATTGGTCGCGAGCTTGCTGCTTTGGGCATGGGGCGCGCCAAAGTGGTGGTCGATGTGGCGCCGCAGCCCGCCGCGGTGGACGCCGCGCTGTTGGTCGACGGCGCGCGCCTCACGCAGGGCGGCATCGACAAAGTGGAGTTCCTCATCGCGCCCAACCCAGGCGAAGAGCCGCGCCCCTTGCGCAAAATCGCAAGCGGCGGCGAACTGTCGCGCGCCTTGCTCGCGCTCAAGCGCGTGCTCGCCGAGAAGGGGCCCGCCGGCACCTACGTGTTCGACGAGGTGGACGCCGGCGTAAGCGGCGCCATCGCGGAGGTCATCGGCCGCTCTATCGTAGACATCGCAAAGCACCGCCAAGTGCTGTGCGTCACTCACCTGCCGCAAATCGCGGCGCTTGCAGGCACGCACTACGTGGTGGGCAAAACCGAAGAAGACGGCCGCACCCGCACCACCGTTCGCAAGCTCAGCGCCAAGGAGCGCCAAGCCGAAGTGGCCCGCATGATTGGCGGCG
>JAYWGI010000079.1:0-8894 GCA_043779025.1 Myxococcales bacterium | reverse complement strand
TTGTTTCCACATCGCCTACAGCTTTGCCCTTGAAGGCGGCCGCGAACGCCTCGTTCATGCGACGCCCCGCGAATTCCTTCGTGGTTGCGTCCAGGTCCTCGATCCCCAGCCGAATCGCATCTGTATTTTTGCGCGCCACGGCAGTCTCGAGCAAACCGAGCGCCGCGCGAATATTCACCTCTTCGCCGGGCTCCAACAAGCGTGCGCTTTGCACCAATGCGTCCTGCACCGCTTTGACAATGCGCTCCGCCTCCACCGTTTGCTCACGCAGGCGGCGCGCGTCCAAGTCGCTCTCGGCGTATTCGAACGAATCCAAAATCATTTGCTCCACCATGTCGTCGCTGAGCCCGTAGCTAGGCTTCACGTCCACACTTTGCACGGCGCCGGTCACCTGCTCGCGCGCGCTCACCTTGAGCAAACCATTGGCATCTACGTCGAACGACACCTCGAGCCTCGCCATCCCCGCGGGCATGGGAGGGATGCCTCCAAGTACAAAGCGCGCAAGGCTACGGCAATCGGCGGCCACATCGCGCTCGCCCTGAACCACGTGCACGACGAAGCCAGTCTGCTTGTCTTCCTGCGTGGTGTACACCGCGCGCGCCGAAGCCGGCATCGCGCTGTTCCGGGGCAAGATCTTGTCCACCACGCCGCCTCCTACCTCAATACCCAAAGACAGCGGCGTGACGTCGAGCAAGAGCGATGCGCCCTCGCCCTGCCCCGCAAGTTCGTGCGCGTGCATGGCCGCGCCCAACGCAACGACTCGGTCGGGATCCACGCCCGCCAAGGGCTCGCGACCAAACAATTTCGCCACGTACGCACGCACCGCCGGCACGCGCGTCGCGCCGCCCACCAAGATCACGCCGTCCAATGCGCCAAGCTCAATCTCGGCGTCACGCATCGCGCGCTTTGCGGCACGGCCCGTACGCTCCAAAATTGAGCGAATGGACTGCTCAAACTCATCGCGTGCAACATGCAACTTTAGGGGCGCATCCCCAAACGGGTTGTCCAGTTCCACGGTGTCTGAATCCGACAGTGCGTGCTTCACCGTGCGGGCCACCTGATACGCCAAGTGCAGCACGGCGGGGCTCTTCTGCGCTTCCTGCGACAAGCCAGCTTGCTGCATTAGCAATGCGGCAAGCACGGCGTCCATGTCATCGCCGCCGAGCTGCGCATCGCCGCCCGTCGCGCGCACTTGAAACACGCCGTCCTCAAGCAAAAGCACCGTGACATCGAAGGTGCCGCCACCCAAGTCGTACACGGCAAACAAGCCATTGCGCTTAGTCTCAAGGCCGTAGGCCAACGCAGCCGCCGTCGGCTCATTCACAAGCCTGAGCACCTCAATGCCTGCCAGACGCGCGGCATCGCGGGTGGCTTGGCGCGCAGCATCGTCGAAGTAAGCGGGCACCGTGATCACCGCGCCTCCTACGGTGCGCAACTCGTCCTCAGCCAGGCGCTTCAGTACTTTCAAAATCTCGCTACTGACCTCAACCGGCGTCACAATTCTATCGCCACTGACACGGAATCGAACGGAGCTAGGGCCCGTAGCACCCAGTGCATCTTGCACGTAATGATAGTGCGACTCCGCGCCCTGCGTCTCCGTCGCGCCTCGCCCCATAAAGCGTTTCACGCTGACAATGGTGTCCGTTGGGCGCTCGGTTCGTACCGCCTCCGCAAGTCGCCCGACCAGCACGCTTCCCTGCGCACCGTAGCTCACCACAGAGGGCAAAAGCCCTGCGCCATCGCAATCCTCGATAACTCGAGGTTCACCATCCTTCACGTACGCCACAAGCGAGTTGGTGGTGCCCAAGTCGATGCCGATCGCACGCGGTGCGGCTTTCGGATCAAAAATTTCCAGCAGCATATTTAAAGTCCTTCATCCTCAAGCAGCGCCACTGTATCAAGCGCATCCTTTTCGAGTCGCGCGTGATAGCGGAGCTCGCCCAAGGTGCGCACCGCGAGTTCGAGGTCACCCACTGCCAGCGCGGCGCCCATTGCCTCCATCGTGCGCGCGTGCAATTGCCGGGCAGTACACAGCATGGCTTCGCAAGCCGAGACGTCCTTGGCGCGACGTGCCTCCGATAGCGCCTCACGGGCCTCGAGCACCTCCATCAAAAGGTCTGGCGACGGCGAGGGCTCGTTGCCATCACCCAGCAGCGCGCCTCGCTCCGCCAGCACCGCCTCCGCACGGGATACGGGGTCCTTTAGTTGCTTGTAGGATGCATTCAATTGCGCGAGTTGCTGCGCGCGCGGCAAGCGAAATGCAGCATTGGCACCAGCCGCATCCGGGTGCAGCGCTGCAGACATCGCGCGATGCACGCGCTCGAGGGCCACGAGGTCGAGCGCCAAGTCCGGCTCCAAGCCAAACAACGAGAACGCGGATTTTTGCATTATGCAGAGAAGCTATGACCGCAACCGCAACCCGACTTTTCGTTGGGGTTCGTCCACTTAAAGCCTTGATGCACGAGCTTCTTTTCGAACTCTAGCGTCGCGCCATTCAAGTAGATCAAGCTCTTCGGGTCGACCACAATGCGCACGCGCTCGCCGCCCCCAGCCGTGAGATCATACACACGGTCGCGGGCGTGTGGCTCGCCGTCATGAAACTCAATCACGTAGCTAAACCCCGAACAGCCACCGCCGCGAATCCCCACACGCAAACTCGTGCCTGCCACGTTACGCTTCTGGATCTGAGCGTATGCAGCATCGATGGCCGAGGACGAAAACCCGACATCAGGGAGCTTTTCAGCAGCTCCCATCAGTGCCCCGCAGCGGCCCTTGCGGCCTGCTTGGCGCGGTAGTCTGCGATGGCCGTTTTGATCGCATCCTCGGCGAGCACCGAGCAGTGAATCTTAACGGGCGGCAGGTTGAGCTCCGCCACGATGTCTTGGTTCTTAATGGCTTCGGCCTGGTCAATGGTCTTGCCCTTGATCCACTCCGTTGCGAGCGACGAAGACGCAATGGCGCTACCGCAGCCGAAGGTCTTGAACTTGGCGTCCTCGATGATGCCGTTCTCACCCACTTGGATTTGCAAGCGCATCACGTCGCCGCAAGCTGGCGCGCCCACGAGGCCCGTTCCTACGTTGTCCGAGTTCTTATCGAGCGTGCCCACGTTGCGTGGGTTCTCGGTGTGCTCAATCACTTTGTCGCTGTATGCCATGGTCTATGATCTCCCTCTCGGTCTCAGTGCGCAGTCCACTGGACTGATTTCAAATCGATGCCGTCTTTGAACATCTCGTAAAGCGGAGAAATATCCCGCAATTTGCTTACTTTGTCGACGACCAACGCCGCGACAAAATCCACCTCTTCCTCGGTGTTGAATCGGCCCAAGCCGAAGCGAATGCTGCTGTGCGCAAGCTCATCTCCCACACCCAATGCATGCAGCACATAGCTGGGCTCCAGGCTCGACGAGGTGCACGCAGAGCCGGAGCTCACGGCCACGTCTTTGATGGCCATCATGAGCGCTTCGCCCTCCACAAAGCTAAAGGACACATTCAAGTTTCCGGGCAAGCGATGTTCCTTGGAGCCGTTGAGATACACTTCGTCGAGCCCGGCGCGCAGCTTGCTCTCGAGTCGATCCCGAAGCTTCATCACCTTTGCTGCGTCATCCACGCCTTCGTCGATGAGTATCTGCGCAGCCATGCCAAATCCTACGATGGCCGGCACGTTGAGAGTACCTGAGCGGCTTCCACGCTCGTGGCCGCCGCCATCCATTTGTGCCACCACGCGCACGCGCGGCTTCGACCTGCGGATATACAGCGCACCGACCCCCTTGGGACCATACATCTTATGCGCCGTGATGCTGGCCAAGTCCACGTGCATCGTGTTCACGTTGAACGGAACTCTGCCGACGCCCTGCACGGCGTCCGAGTGCAGCAAAACACCACGCGAACGCGTGAGTTTGCCAATAGCTTGCAGATTCTGAACAGTACCGATCTCGTTGTTGGCAAGCATGATGCTCACCAGGATGGTCGTGTCCTTGATGGCGGCCTCAAGCACAGCCAAGTCGACCAAGCCGTCGGTGCCGACGGGCAAGTACGTGACCTCAAAGCCCTCGGACTCCAAGCGCTTGCACGTGTCGAGCACGGCTTTGTGCTCAATCACGGTGGTGATGATGTGATTGCCCTTGTCCTTGTAGAATTCTGCCACGCCCTTGATCGCGAGGTTGTTCGACTCCGTTGCGCCTGAGGTGAACACTATCTCTTTGGCAGAGTCGGCACCAATCAGCTTCGCTACACGCTCGCGCGCGATTTCGACGGCCTCCTCGGCGGCCCAGCCAAAAGCATGGTTGCGGCTCGCTGCATTGCCAAACTTGTGCGTGAAGTAGGGAATCATCGCCTCAAGCACGCGCGGGTCTACCGGCGTAGTCGAGTGATAGTCCATGAAGATGGGAAGTTCGAGAATCATGATGAGATCGTTTCTCCAAACACGCGTAACGGGTTCAGCTGTCAGTTAAATGCATGCCACGCACCAGGTCTGGTGTGGCGGTGTGGCCCCCTTGGCAGGACTTGTCATCATGCAAATCGCAAGACTTACACGCGGAGAACAAGCGCGACGGGTCGCACACGTCGCCGCAATCGGCGAGGTAGGAAAGCGCGTGCACAAGCTCGTGCTCGAGCTCACGCAAGCGCTCAAGCGACGCACGCGTCTCGGCCAGCTTTTGCGTGTATATCTCGCCCATTTTGGCCATCGCTGAATGGGCCATCGCGGTGTCGCTCGCATCCTTGACAACGGCTTGTATGTCACTGAGCGTGAAACCCATTTCCTGCAGCTTCGTTATCCAACGCACTCGCGTCACCGCGTCGGCGCCATAAAGACGAAAGCCGCCCTTGGAACGGGCAGCCGGACGCAGCAGCTCAAGCTCCTCATACAAGTGTACCGCACGCACCGTCTTGCCACCGCGGCGCGCAAGTTCACCCACCTGCAAGAGACTTTGGTCTTCCTGCATGGGCTCGGGTGTGGAATAGACGGGGAGCTTGGACACGTTCAACTCAGACCTCTACGTAAGGGTGCGATTAGCCCGCTCAACGCGCCACGTCAAGGCTCTATTTGCTGCATTCATGTTGCTGAGTGCCGCATGTGCGAGCCAGACCGACACGGCTCCTACAAGTGGCTCGACAGGTGCCAAGCCCGATTCAGCGCCCCTGGACTCTCGCGACGCCGGCAAGCTCGCTGCGCCGCTGGGCGAGCGCGCAACGGCCGTTGTGAACTTTGCGCCCGGCCCCTGCGCCGGCTTTGGCAAAGACGAACTGCCCGGCGTGGTGCTCGGTGCCCCCAAAGGCGGTGGCACCAACCAAGGCAGCCTCGATGTGCTCTCGTTAGGCGCAGGCGGCAGCATTGTTCTCAGTTTTGCCCCCTTCGACATCATAGACGGCCCCGGCGCAGACTTCACCGTCTTCGAGAACGCCTTTCAGTACGGAGCTCAAGTCTTCGCAGAACCCGGGCGCGTCGCGGTCAGCGCCGACGGCACCCACTGGACCGAATTCCCTTGCGACCCCAAAGCCGCCGGCTACCCTGGCTGCGCGGGCAAGACCCCCACCCTGTGCACCGACGACAACGGCGTGTCCGACGCAGACGCGAGTGTGTCCGGTGGCGACAGCTTCGACCTCGCGGCTGTTGGCGTCGCAAGCGCTCGCTTTGTGCGTGTCACCGATGCCTCCCGCGCGGACTGTGACTCGGGCGTCGAGAGCGCGGGGTTTGACTTAGACGCGGTCTCTTTGGTGCATAGCGCGCGCATTCCATGAGCGTCCGCACGGCGCCTCCACGCTCGGAACAAGAGCTTGTGGAGCGCGCGAATTTGCTTGTAGGCCGCACCTTGGGTGACTTGGCGAACGCATGTATGGAGCATGTGTCGTCCAACACGCGGCGTACCAAAGGCAAGGCCGGCGAACTCCTGGAGCGCATGCTTGGCGCCGACGCCACCGGCCTCGCGGAGCCCGACTTTCAAGGCTTGGGCGTGGAGCTCAAAACCCTACCGCTACACCCGAGCGGAATACCTGCAGAGTCCACCTATGTGTGCCGCGTCCCTATGGCAGAGCCCGAGCGCGAAGAGTGGTCCACCAGTTGGGCGTGCCGCAAACTCTCCCGCGTGCTCTGGGTTGCTGTTGAAGACAGCGGTGATTGGCATAGCCGCCGCGTGCTGTGGGCCAAGCTTTGGTCGCCCACAGAGCCAGAATATTTGCAGCTCAAATCGGATTTTGAAGAGGCCATGAGCTTGGTGGCTTTAGGCCGATACGACAAGCTCACCGCCCACTTGGGCCGCGCCATGCAGGTGCGCCCCAAGGCCCGCGACGGCGCCGAGCGCGTGACCGTGCGTCTAGACAGCGGCGAGCAAGTCACGACGGGGCCGCGAGGGTTCTACCTACGGCCGGGGTTTGTTGCCGGATGCTTGGAGTTGTACCGGAACTAAGCCTGTAGTGCGCTTCGCACGCGCAACTGGATTCCGAATCCCAAAGGTGGCAGGATCCCATCTTGTGCGGGTCGAATTGCTTTTGACGTTTGTCCTGATGGGCGCTTGCGCAGTCTACGAACAGTCGTCTGCATCAGACTCACTGCATGCGGTTCAAGATGCCCCCGAGCCCGACGCGCAAGTACAACTGCCCAGCACACATCAAGACGTAGATGTCAAAGCAAGCGCGCCGGATGCGCGCACTCGCGATGCCGCACCGGATGCGAACCTGACCGATACGGCCGTCGAACCACGCCAACCGCCCGTCGGCCTCGCATGCCTTGCAACGCACTACGCTGGCACGGCACGGCTCAATGCCGGCTTATGGGAGCTCTCGCTGGCGAGTAGCGTGTTGCCTTGGGATGACGGCCGCGCCAAAACGGTGAGCGAGGCCATCACTTCTCCCGACCTCGAAGACACATTCCGCATGCCCTACGCCGTGGGGGCCATCACGGCCGTAAGCAGCGCTGTACAGGACCCCGGCCGTGTACGCGTGGAGCCGCTCTTTAACGCGACCTATGGGGCGAACGAAGCCGCCGTCGTCGGAGCTCTGACAAGCGTAGATTTTCTTGGCACCACGGTGAAGTTCCATCGGCGCGCGGCGCCAGCGCTGACCCGCGTCGTCACGCGCCTAGAAGCGGCGGTGCGTGCCAAGCCTTCACTCGCTCGATACCTGGTTGGCGAGATTGGCGGCACCTACGTGCGTCGCACCATCGCGGGTACGCCGCGCATTAGCGCTCACTCCTACGGTGTCGCCATCGATATCATTGTAAAATACAGCAGCTACTGGGAGTGGGACCAAGAGCGCACAGGCAGCTACGCTTGGCGCAATCAGGTCCCGCAGGAGATCGTCGACGCCTTCGAGGCTGAGGGGTTTGTCTGGGGCGGCCGCTGGTTCCACTACGACACCATGCACTTTGAATATCGGCCCGAGTTCTTCGACCGCACTTGTTGGCCCTGAGTTGACCTAGCATCGGAGTAGGAGCGTCGCGCAGACTTCCGCGAGGGCGCTTGCTGCATCCGGAGGAGTAGACTAAGTCCCGCCGCCCTATGGCACCGCGCAAAAAAACCGTTCACTTCGTAAGTCTGGGGTGCCCCAAAAACCGGGTGGACTCGGAGGTCATGCTCGGGGTTGCGGCGCGCGCGGGCTACAGCCTTGCGGATGAACCCGAGAGCGCGGACGTCATCGTCGTGAACACATGCGGCTTTATCGGCGAGGCGAAGAAGGAGTCCGTCGACACCATCTTTGAGATGGCCGAGTGGAAGGAGCACGGCGCCTGCAAAAAGCTGGTAGTTTCGGGCTGCTTGTCGCAGCGCTACCCAGGCGAATTGCAGAGCGAAATGCCCGAGGTGGATCACTTTCTGGGCAGCAGCGACATGCTCAAACTCGAGAGCATCCTCAAGGGAACGGGCGAGCGCATGATGGTGGGCAACCCGGCCGACTACGTCATGCGCGCCACCGACCCGCGCGTGGTCACACAGTCTACCGTGAGCGCCTATGTGAAAATGGCCGAGGGCTGCAACCGCACCTGTGCATTCTGCACCATTCCGGAATTTCGTGGCAAGCAACGCTCGCGCGGCCTTGAGGATATCGTACGGGAGGCGGAGAATCTCGTCGCGCAGGGAGTGCTTGAGATCGACCTCATCTCGCAGGACAGCATGGCGTACGGGCGCGATTTGCGGGACTTGCCAAAGGACGGACGCCCAACGCTCGCCGACGTGATCGAACGCGTCGCGGACATCAAGGGCGTGCATTGGGTGAGGCCATTTTACCTGTATCCCGAGGTCATGGACGACAAGTTGGTGGAGCTCTTGGCGCAGCACCCGCGCGTCACACGCTACGTGGACATGCCATTGCAACATGCAAGCGACGCAATGCTCAAACGCATGCGACGTGGCCATGGGCTCGACCGACAGAAACGTGTCGTTGAGCGTTTGCGCAAGGAAATACCTGGCCTTTCGTTCCGAACCGCTTTTATTGTGGGGCACCCTGGCGAGACCGACGAGGATTTCAAGGAGCTCACCGACTTTGTGGCGTGGGCACGCTTTGAGCACATGGGTGTGTTCCGCTTCAGCGACGAAGAGAGCGCTCAAAGCTTTGCGCTCGCCGACAAGGTACCGGCGCGCACGGCCGCGTCGCGCTACCGCAAGTTGATGACCATGCAGCGCAAGATTTCACGCGAGGCCAACCAGTTGCTTCTGGGCCAGGAGGTCGAGGTGCTGGTGGAGGGCGTGAGCGAAGAGCACGAATTTGTGATGAAGGGCCGCCACCAGGGGCAGGCCCCCGAGGTCGACGGATCCGTGTTCCTTTCGGGAGGCGACGCCGAGCCCGGACAGATCCGGCGCGTGCGCATCGACCAGGCCTCAGACTACGACTTGGTAGGCGAATTGCTGGATGAGGCCCCCGCCCCCAAGAAGCGGGCACGGGTGAGTCTCAACGTGCTCACGGCCT
>JAYWGI010000078.1:0-3152 GCA_043779025.1 Myxococcales bacterium | reverse complement strand
CAATGCGCACACGCTCACCGCGCAGCGCGGCCAAGAGTTGACGCAAGGTGGGCGCTTCCTTGCCATCAAGCCCCAACCACGCCCGCGCTTTTGCGGGGCTAGAGGGAACCGGGTACCCAATCTGTGTGACCTTCGTGCCGTCGCTTGCAAGCACGACCAAGGTGGCCACGGCGTCGTCCAAATGCGAGCGCGGAACGGGCAGGGCGAGCGCGTCTCCATCTACGCGGCCGCGCCGCTCAAAGTAGGCAATGCCGCTGTCGTAAACCCGCACCTTTCGCAGCGGTGCATAGTGGTGCTCCCCACCGTACGCGGAATTTGGAGCGCCGCTTTTGCAAGCGGCTACAAGAACAAGCGAGGTGAGCAGCAGAGGTTTGCGCATTTGGGGTGTGGCTCCTTGAACGCAGAGAGTGCGTTCCAGCTGCTGACACCTGAGCGGCCCCAAAGTTCCCGACGGTGTTTTCGATTGTGCGCAACCAGACGAATGGTGAGGCATTTCGCACATGAAAAAGCCGCTCTCGTTTCCGAACGCGGCTTCTGGCTCGATAGATTTGTACTCAGAACCCGGGTGGCGAGCTGGGCGAAGCCGTGCTGTAATCCGCAAACAGGGAGCCCGTTGCAGGCGTGCACGCGAAGGCCTGTTCGTGCAAGCCGAACACGCCCGTACCCACCGTGCCATCATCGCACTCATCAGGATTGGCTGTAGAATACACGCGACGTTTGCAACTGCTGTTGGAACGGTACCAAACCTTACCACCCAAGTTGGCGAGAAGCGGGCCAAACTGCGCGACGTCTTCCTTCACCGGTAAGGTGGACTCCGGACCCAACGCGGTTCCGCAGCGCTTGATCGCGTTGTCCCAGCTGAGATGCTCGGCTGAGCTGTCAAAGACGCGCAAATGCGCGATACGCTGCGCCTTGTACTTTGCCAAAGCCGCGCGCCCTTTAGAAATAGCGGAAAGCAGAGCAGGATTGGCAGCGCAACTGTCATACTTGCCGAGGTCGAAGTCCATTGCGCAACGTCGAAGCGCCTTCGCCAACGGCGCCGCGAAGGTGCCCCCGCCCGTGAGTGCATCTGGGTCGGTGAGCGACTCGCTGCGACCAGGAGCAAAGGCATTCTTCCATCCCGTCGAGATGTTCTTCAGGCTCGCCTCATTGCCGCCATTGGACAAACTCGGCATTGCGTAGAGGTGGCCATTTCCGCGGTCGCCGATGTAGCGCGCGATTTCCTCGCTGTCACGATACGCCATCTCATCGTAGAGTGCTTGCCCTTGCTCATAGGCGGACGCCGACTTTTGAATGCGCGTAAACATCGTATCCCACGTGGTCGATGGCACCGTGGGGGCTACGTGGCTGTATCGTCGCAGTCGCACATAAGCAGGCTGCGAGAGCAACGTCTCGATCACAGAGTTGGATGGTAGAGGTTCAGGAGCAACACGGGTGGCAAGCGCTGCGATATCCGTGCCCAAACTTGCGTTCATGTTCTGCACGAGCCCGGCAAGCCCGGTGATTTGTGAGCCAAGATCCGGTTTGGCCATGACATTCGCCGAAAAATCGAACGGCGTACTTGTGCTCAGCGGGGTCGCACTGACGGCCGCTGCAGGAAAGAATCCCGACGTTGCCATTGTCATGGTGTACTTGAGTGAGCCCGTGTTCTTGACGCGCTTTAGCCCCACGTCCGCCGATGCTTTTACATCAAGCGACTTCGTGCCAAACTTGAGGCCCAGATCGCCCGACAGCTGTTGCGACAGCGACGCCACCGAGCCCTCGCCCGTGCTCGTGAACGTGATGAGCGCATAAACGCTCGCTTCGTACATCACCTTCGAGATGTAGTACGCGCCGCAGTCCAGCATAAATCTATCCGGATTGCTCTCGAGCAACGCCACATACTCGGGTTTGAGCACGCCTTCGCTGTTCGCCGAGAGCTGCCATGTCGCTTTGGCTTTGAGAAGAAAGTTCGCCGACGAAGAGCTCTTGTTAAACGCATACGCGAGCCCGGCAGGAGTCGTTGTAACTCCTGCAGTCGACGGCGATGTCGAAAAAGTGCCTGAGCTCAGCGTAACACCAAGTTGTGCGGCGAGCTCAGACTGGCTCTCAATGTACTCGAGCGTCAAGGCGCTCGCCGTCGAGACTGCACCTGCCTTGTAGGTGATGTTCGTCGTGTCCAAGCAGCGCTTGCCCGTCGTTTGGTTGAGCATCGGGTCGAAGCCCTCCAACGTGCGCGTCGCCACATCCGAGACGGCAACAGCCAATGCCTGGTTGTCCAAATTGAGCGAGCGCGAAGGGCTCAACAAGTCCACGTCGGCGCCCTCGGGTGCTGGCTCCCCCGAGGCACAACCTGATGCGCCGGCGAGAGCCAGCACCAATGCGACTCCCATCGAATGCCGAAAATTGCTCATGTGCTTCATCCTTGTGCTCATTGGTCTACCCATTCCAAAAACCCCGATGAGATATTCTTGTTCACGTCGTCGCGATGCAGACGCGCGCCTGTGACCCATCTCCCGAGCGATTGTCCGTTCGTGATGTAAACATCCAAGGTCCCATCCAACAGGTGGGTGCCTTGGATCACGTGGTATTCGCGATTCAAAAAGATCCATCGAAATACCTGGGGTGTCTGTCCTTTGACCGCCAGCAGTTGCGCGTAGCGCTCCTTGGCAACGCCTGTGAGTTGCGCGTTCGGAAGCAGGCTGACGTCACTTGAAGCCACAGTCTTCGCCCAAGGCCGCGCCGCAACGTCCGCGCCAACAAGCGACTCCCGCACCGCGATGGCGAGTGCCGGGGTCCATGGCGCGCCCGAGTTGACGAGAAGTTGGATGGCGCTGGTTGCATACGTCGCGGCGCCCGCAAAGGTCGGGACGAACACCGCCCAAAGACTTACTGAACCGGGGACAAAGTAGCTCAGCTCTATCCGCTGCCCTGGGGCGGAAACCATTTTCGAAGCGACAGAAAGGTATCGGCCGTTGGTGCGATCTACAAGATATAGGCCGCCGGTGGAACCCGGGGTGAGCCGCACAACAAGCGTATCTTGCGCCTGTGACTGCAGCTTTGTCGCAAACGCGTAGCCAGAGCCCAGTTGCGTTTGGCCCTTGGTGTACGTAAACCCGATACGCTCGCCATAAGACAGGCCGCTTTCCAGCGACGAAGTAATGAGTGCCGCC
>JAYWGI010000077.1:0-8904 GCA_043779025.1 Myxococcales bacterium | reverse complement strand
ACTGAAATTTGTAGCCCATCGCGCCCAGCTCACGCTGGAACTTGGCGATGGTGGCGTCGTCCAAGTTCTTCTTCCAGTTGAACGATGGCGAGCAGTTGTAAGCAAGCAATTTTCCTGGGAATTGCTTGTGGATGCCCTCGGCGAATTCGCGCGCCTGCTCCAAGCTGGGCTTAGAGGTTTCGCACCAAACAATGTCGGCATAGGGCGCGTACGCGAGGCCGCGCGCGATGGCCGTGGGGATGCCATCTTTGAGACGGAAGAAGCCTTCGGGGGTTCGGTCTTGCGAGGTGATGAAAGGGCGATCGCGCTCGTCGATGTCGCTGGTGATGAGCTTGGCACTGTCGGCGTCGGTGCGCGCCACAATGATGGTCGGCACGTCGGCGACGTCGGCGGCAAGGCGCGCAGCCGTGAGTGTGCGGATGAACTGGCTGGTGGGCACAAGCACCTTGCCGCCCATGTGGCCGCACTTCTTCTCGGATGCCAGCTGGTCTTCAAAATGAACCCCGGCCGCACCCGCTTCAATCATGCCCATCATAAGCTCGTAGGCGTTGAGTGGACCGCCAAAGCCGGCTTCGGCGTCGGCCATGATCGGCGCCATCCAGTGCGTGCTGGTCTTGCCTTCGGCGCATTCGATCTGGTCGGCGCGCAGGAGCGCATTGTTGATACGCTTGACTACGTTGGGTACACTGTTTGCAGGATACAAGCTTTGGTCGGGGTACATCGTGCCCGCCAAGTTCGCATCGGCTGCGACCTGCCAGCCCGAAAGATAAATGGCGTCTAGGCCTGCGCGCACTTGCTGCACGGCCATGTTGCCGGTGAGCGCGCCCAAGGCCGCTACGTAGTCTTTGGTGTGAAGCAAGTCCCACAGTCGGTTCGCCCCCAGGCGCGCCAACGTGTGTTCTACAGGAAAATTACCGCGCAAGCGCTTTACGTCGGCGTCGGTGTAGGGGCGGGCGATGCCGTTGAAACGATTGGCAGGCGTCGTGCTGGAGGGCTGGCTCATGGTGTTCCTTGGAGAGGTGCAGTCTGCACGGGGTTCACGCGTTCGATGCGTTCGAGTGCGGGGAGAGTGAGAAAATCGGTGAGGGTGGAGCTGAGCACCATGTCGGTCACGAGTTGTTCGGCTTCGACGTAGCTGCGTGCCGACACATCGCCGACCTCGGTCGCCACTTGGCTCATTCCTAGAGACATGGCTGCGCCAATCAGCTCAGGCGTGACTGAACGGCCGTCTGCGAGCTGCACGTTGTAGCGGTTCCACTGCCAGCACTGTGTGCGGGAGATCTCGGCGGTGGCCGCATCCTCCATCAGGTTGTACAGCGGCACGCAGCCCACGCCGCGCAGCCAGGACTCTGTGTAACGTACACTAACTTTGAGGTTGTGCACCAAGGTCTCCCAGGTGCGTGGGCCTGCGGGCACAGCGAGGATGTCGTTGGCCGTGACCTGCACGTCCGCACGCAGATTCGAAATCTGGTTGGCGCTGGGCATGTGGGCGTCGAAGATCTCACGCGCCACGGGCACCAAGGCTGGGTGCGCAACCCACGTGCCGTCGTGACCGTCACGGGCTTCGCGCTCCTTGTCTGCGCGGACCTTAGCGAAGGCGGCGTCGTTCGCAGCCCCGTCGCCCTTGATGGGGATCTGCGCCGCCATTCCGCCCATGGCGTGTGCGCCGCGGCGGTGACAGGTTTGGATAAGAAGCAGCGAATAAGCTCGCAGAAATCCGTCGTTCATGGTGATGAGCGCGCGATCCGGCATGATGGCGCCCGCGTCGGCACGTCGCTTTTTGATGGCGCTAAAGATGTAGTCCCAGCGTCCGCAGTTGAGCCCAGCGCTGTGATCTCGGAGCTCGAACAAGATCTCGTTCATCTCAAACGCTGCGCTCAGAGTCTCGATAAGCACGGTGGCTTTGACAGTGCCGCGCGCCAGGCCCAGTGCTTCTTGCACGGCCACGATAACCTCGTTCCAAAGGCGCGCCTCGGTATGACTTTCGAGCTTGGGCAAGTAGAAGTAGGGCGCGCTTCCGGCATCGAGTCGGTTCTGCGCCGAGTGAAACATGTAGAGTGCAAAGTCAAAAATGCCGCCGGGGACAGGCTCGCCATCGACGGTGACATGGCGCTCGTACAAGTGCCACCCGCGGGGGCGCACGAAGAGCACTGCATGCTGTTCGCTGAGCGTATAGACCTTGCCGCCGCCTTCGAACCGAATGGTACCTAGGTTGGCGTCGCGCAGGTTGATCTGTCCTTCGATCTGGTTCTGCCATGTGGGCGTGTTGGAGTCTTCGAAGTCGGCCATGAACACCTTGGCGCCGCTGTTGAGCGCGTTGATGATCATCTTGCGTTCTACGGGGCCCGTGATTTCTACCCTGCGGTCTTGGATGTCTGCAGGCACAGGAGCGACGTGCCAGTCGCCGGTCCGTATGCCTTCTGTCTCAGGCAAAAAATCTAGCTTCTCGCCGGCGTCTAGGCGGGCTTGGCGCGCGAGGCGTGTGTCCAGGAGCTCGCGGACGCGGGGCCCAAAACGGCGCGTGAGATCGCCCAGCAAAGACAGCGCATCGGTCGTAAGAATCTCCGCGTAGCGCGGGTCGAAAGACCCCAGAATTTGGATTCCAGTCGGGCAGGTGTAGTCGCTCATGGGCGGCTCCTTCTGGACGCGCATTGCGTCATAAGTTGGCGCGTCGCGTCAAGCGTACAACACGTTTGTCACCATTTTGGTGCGATACGGTGCGCAAGCGAGGCCTCGCAGAGGGCGCTACGGCACAGGTTCGGAAAACGTCACGCTCCAGTTTTGGAGCGCGTAGCCGTAAAGCGAGGGCGTGGCATCACTATCGCGCAAATTGCCTCGCACGCCCAGCGTGGGGCCTACCCCTGGAGCCGTCGGCCGCGTGTACGCGTAGCGCAAAGTGCGTGCTGTATTGAGTGGCTCTGCGCTGAGTGTGATGCGCACCGTGTCGGCGCTTTCGAGCGCGACGGCGACAATCGTCGGCGTGGCCGAGGCCCCTTGGTCGCTGTACTCGAACCCGTAGTTGCCCGGATTGGTGACGGCGCCGGTGTCGAGTACCAGCGGGGGGGCAGGCACCATGAACTTGACGCTGATGCTTGCGCCGCTGCGTGTCACACGAAGCGGGCGCAGCGGCTCCCAGGCCGTTCCTGTAAGGGCCGTCTTTGCGTAGGCCTTGGCAAAGTACTCGCCCAGGCGGCGGTTGCCATGATTGGTGAAGTGGATGCCGTCGTTTGCAAAAGGGATCATGTAGGTGGGGCCAACCAAGATCACGTTCCCGGGCGCGCGTTTATGCGCCTCGTATTGGTCGAGCGTCACGGCGCTTGTCATGTGATTGCCATCGGTGGACCAAGAATGCATCTGCGCCACGTAGAGGGGCACGGCCACCGTTTGGCCGCTGATGGCACGCACTTCGCGTTCGTAGTCGCGCTGCAATTCTAGCAATGCATCTGCATAGTTGCGCACCGCGCCCGCCGCTCCAGTGCTGCTGGCCATCGGGTAAATGTCTTCGTAGCCGTAGTGGTCCGACTCTCCGTGGATCAGCGTGACGCCTCGAACGGCGTAGCTTTTCCCCTGCGCGCGCGCGAGTGTAAGGCCCGCTTGCACGTCGCGCAGCGCGGCCTCAAAGGGGTAGATATAACCGCGCCCGGGGTACCAACTGCCGCAGCCACCCATCCTGATGCAGTACATGACGTTGCCGCTACGGCCCTGCAGCGACAAATGGGTGTTCAGCTGAGTCGCCACCGTGTTTCCTGCAAGATACACAGATTGCGCAAGCTGGGATGCCGCGTTGGCAAGCCCTGACGACATGGTCTCGACCGCGTAGTTGAAGAACTGATCGCCCTCGACGAGAGGAACCATCGAGCTCGGTGTCTCGTAGCCCGTACAGCCATCTCCATCGCAGTTCGAGGAGGTCATGACACCCGAGGTGAACATGGTGTTCTGGTATGGCTGGGCGGTGGTGAGGACCGGGGTACCCGCGTTTGCGACTGCGTTGCTTTGGCCGGTGGAGAGGATGTGATTCACGTCGAAGTACTGCACATTCGGGCAGCGGCCGTTACTGCATTGGCCATTCGCGCAGTCGTTTTGACTGTTGCAAAGTGCACCTATTGCACAGCGAGGCGCACGCGCTCCTCCGCAGTCTACGTCGCTCTCATCGTCGTTGCGTACCCCGTCTGTTGCGGTGCCTGGGGGGACAGCGGCGTCATTCTGGGCCGCCCCAGCGTCGCTTTGCGCGACGTCGCCGGCGTCGCTCGCATTCGGCGCGGTAGTGTCGCCCTGGATTGGCGCCGTACCGTCGCTGCGAGGCACGATCGTACCACCGTCGGTTGTTACGGCAGGATCGATGCCCACGCTTGTACCGGTGCGTCCACAGGCTGCGGCGACAACGACCGAGCAGAGCCAGGCAACCGAAAGAACAGCCGAACGTGAGGCGCGATGAATCATCGCAAGAAGCTTAAGGACTTTCTAGTCCGCGTGGGAATGGGAATCTCGATCGTGTCATTGTCCGGGTGAGGTAGCTATGCGATAGCTCTCGCCATGAAGCGAATCCTGGCGTTGGGCCTTGTTGTGCTCACGGTCACATGCGGCGGAAGCAGCAAGCCGCGGGCCGCTGCGCAACGTCAGCAGCCTGTGCCCTACTACGGGCAGCAGCAGCCCTATGCGCAGCAACCGCAGGGGTATGCGCCCCCGCATCAACAAGGTGCGTCTTACACGTATCCTCAGCAGCAGGGGTACGCGCCACCGACCCCACAGCAAGCGCCTTTGCAAGCTCAGCCCGCTCAAGCGCAGCCGCCTGCTCCCGGGGTGGACCCCTATGCCGCACTGCTCGCGGGCGTGCCTTACGCGGCGCAGCAGTTGCAAGCGTGGCTGGCGGCTTTGCCGTGCCCGCTTCCTGGCCTTGCGCCAGAGATTGCGCGCTTGGTTGATTGTTCCGTGCTGCAGGGCTTTCGCGGCGCCACGCATGCGGCGCCCATTGCAGCCCCCGTGGGACCTCTTGCCTCGTCCGCAGATCAGCGGGCCATGGGTCTGATTGGTCTGGTGCGTGATCAGGGCGAGGTGGGCAGCTGCTCGGCCCAGGCCATCGCTGCCATCTTGGACACGAGTGCCATCAAAGTGGGGCGCGCAGGCACCTACGGTTCCGCGATGCACCTCTTTTCCATCTACCAAGCTCCAGGCAACGAGGTGGGGCTCAGCGCCGTCGCGCGCGATTCCACCAGCGACAACGTTTGGCCCTACACCGCGCCGGCCGCGTGCGCTTACGAGGACGAGTCGGATCGGCCTTCGTGCACGCGTGCATACCGGACCAATGGGCGCTCCGCTTACTCCATGCAGTACGCAGGAAGTGCATTGGCTTGGGCCGACGCGCGCCCCGTGTTTCGCATCGCCTCACCTATCGAAGTGCTTAGCGGTCGGGGTGAGCCCACCAATTACGACGACTTGTCCGCGCGGCTGGCAGAGGGCGAGCCGTATTACCTGAGCGCGCATATGCCAGCGAACTGGATGAGCGCTTCCTTGCGCGGCTCTGTCGCACCGGCACCCGCGGGCTTGGGAGGCCCTCATGGAATGGTGCTGCGCGGCTTTAGGGCGGGGGCGGCAGGGCGGGAGTTTTTGGTGCAAAATAGCTGGGGAAGCAGCTGGGGCGAGGGTGGATTTCTATGGATCCCGGAGCGCTACTTGGCGGCTGTGCAGCTTGCGATTTATCACTTGCAGGGCCGTATTCTCTGAAGGGCGCATACGTGGCGCATTCCGCTGTTACGCCGTGGCCTACATCAAACCACACGAAACCCCAATCTCACACGTTCTCCGACGAAATCGCGCAAAATGTGCGCAAAGCACTGGTCCAAATTCCATGCTTCAGGCAGCCTCTCGCCTATGCAGTTTCGTACCTATGGCTTGGCTTGGATGGCAGTGACCGTATTGGCGGGTTGCGCCTCGGGCGCGCCTGCCGATCGAAACTTTGAGCCTCAGCCTCTGGTCGAAGCGCCGCCAGGAAACAGCGCGCCGACGACCGTGAATGAGGCCGTGCAGATCGGAGGCGCGCCTCAAGCTCCCCCTGCAGCGCACGGACCACGGCCCTCGGGCGCCATGCAGAGCACAAGCACCAAAGACAGCACCGGCACCACCTGGGTGTGCGACGAGCAAAAGCTTGTCGAGCAGGCCAACCCCGAGGCCTTCACAGGGGGGAACGGCCAGAGCGAAACGATCTATCCGGGCGCATTTTTGCAAGGTAAAACACTGGGTGACGACCCGCAATCCATTCCGCTCAAGCGCAGCGGCGGCAAAATCTACGCCAACGCCACCAACGGCACGACCGACACCACCGAGCTGCTCGACGAGGTCACCGCATCACGCGCCCAAGCTGCGCAAAACAGCATTGTGAACAAGCTCAACAACTACGGTGGCGCGGTCCAAGATCCGCCCACCTTGGATGTTCAGACCTTTGACTCGATGTCCGAGCTGCAAGCGAACCTCAAGGTGGGCGCCAAGCTTTTGGGCGGCCAGTTGGGCGTAGAGGTAGGGGGCGCGAACGAAGAGCGCAAGAGTCGCGTCGTCGTGCTCTTGCGTCAGCGCTACTATCGCTTGGTCTTTGAGGCGCCCAGGAGCGACGCGGCCGGGTTCTTTCACGCAAGCGTGACACCCGCGCAGGTGGGCGCTTACGTGCAGCCCGGCAATCCGGCCGTGTATGTGAGCTCAGTCACCTATGGCCGCTTGCTCTATGTCTTGTTTGAGTCGGATGCCTCCAAGTCGCAATTAAAGGCGGCCGTGAGCGCGAGCTTTGGCCCCTACGGCGCAGAGGTGAGCACCGAGGTGCAAAAGACCCGTGCCTCTACGCGCGTAAAAATCTTTCCTATCGGCGGCGCCACTCCTAGCGATGCGGGCTCGGGCTTGCTCACGGGCCTCAGTGGCGGCAGTGCGTTCTCGGCGCTCGCGCCCTACATCGACGCGCAAATCCGCAGCGGCGCCACCTTCGACAAGAACAACCCCGCGGCGGCCATTGAGTACACCGTGAAGGACTTGGTCACGCGCGCAACAGTGAGCCAGAATTTGGGTGTGGAATACACCAAAAAAGAATGCCGCCCTGTGATCGACAGCCGCAATGCCAAGCTGTGGCTCGACGCCGGCGACATCACCGACGTGGACACGGGCGATCAAGGCCGCGTCCGCGCCTGGCCCAGCAAAGTGACGACCTCAGGCGGCGCGCAACTGAACGCCCCCACGCGCCTTTGCGGTGTGCATCGAGACGCGCAGATTGGCGGACTGCCCGCCGTTCGTTTTGCAGACAGCTACGGCTCTGGCGTACGCGGACTGTCCTGTGATTTTGCATCGAACCGCAATTACACGGTGGCCGCAGTGGTGCAGGGCGACGGTGGCCAGAACAACGCCACAGTGCTCGCCTCACTCAAGGGCTCGGCTGCGGGGCAGTGGTTGCGCTTTGGACCCAACGGCAACAGCGAGTGGTTTGTCGATCACGGCGGCGTAGGCGGGCGCGTGTTTAGCTTCGATGCCAGCGGCGGCGCCAAGCTGGTGCTGACCACCTTCGATCAGGGGGCGCGCACATGGGTCAATGGCGTGGAAAAGACAGCCGTGCGTAGAGCCAGCAACGAGGAGCAGCTCTTCGCTGGAAACAGCAGTTGCTCGCTGGGTGTGCCGGCACCTGCGTCCGATGACTGCGACGCAGTGACAGCGCGCAATCAGGATTCAAGCCGCAATGGCTGGGGCACGTTGGGCGCCCGCGAGGCCGAGCTTGGCCGCGCGCCAAACTCGGCTGTGGGCGAAGTCGTAGGGTTCGACCGCGCATTGCGCCAAGCCGAGCGTCGCGCGCTCGAGTGCATGCTCGCGCAAAAGTGGGGCATCGCCATCGACAAGTGCAGCGGCGGCGCTCCCGAAGAACGATATTGAGGTGCGCCGCGCTCGTGCCGTGAGCGTGGTTTGGGTATCAAACTTCGGTTAGGGTGCTGCGATGAGTGGTTCCTCCTGGGCTCGGACATTGTGGGTCGGCACGGTCTTGCTGGCGTGCGATCGTAGCGCAACGCAAACAACCACGCCGGTGCCAGTCCCGGCGAAAAGCATGCAGGTTGCATCCGCCTCTCTCGCGCCCGTGACGCTCTCGTCCAAACTCTCGCGCCCGGCCCCCGCGCGCCTGGTCGCCGTGGGCGACTTGCATGGCGACTTGGAGGCCACACGCCGCGTGCTGCGTCTCGCGGGCGCCATCGATGCCAAGGACAAATGGATTGGCGGCGCCATGACGGTGGTGCAGACGGGCGACGAGATCGATCGTGGGGACGACGACAAAGAGATCTTGGACTTGGTGGAGCGCCTGAAGCGCGAGGCCAAGGCGGCGGGTGGTGAGTTCATCGCCCTTTGCGGCAACCACGAGCTGATGAACGTGGCGCAGGACTTTCGCTACGTGACGCCTCACGGCTTCGAGGAGTTCGCAGCCAAAGATCCAGGTAAAGTGCTCGCGGAGGGGCCACGCGGTGGGCGCGCGGCCGCGTTCAAACCTGGCAGCGAGATCGCGCGTGAATTGGCTGAGCGGCCCATTGTTGTTCGCGTGGGCGACACAGTGTTTGTGCACGGCGGCTTGTTGCCCAGGCACTTGGCTTATGGCCTCGACAAGCTCAACGATGAGGTCGACGCATGGCTCGTTGGCGCCTCGCCAAGCATGCCCGCGGCGGCCTCGGCCGAGGACAGCCCGGTGTGGAGCCGCGTGTATTCTACATCGCCCACACCCGCCGACTGCGCACAGCTTCAAGCCACGCTCACGGCGCTCGGGGCCAAGCGCTTGGTGATGGGCCACACGGTGCAGGAGAAGGGCATCAACAGCGTGTGTGAAGGTGCGGCTTGGCGGATCGACGTGGGAATGTCCAAGCACTACGGCGGCGCGCCAGCTGCGCTCGAGATCCGGGG
>JAYWGI010000076.1:0-3156 GCA_043779025.1 Myxococcales bacterium | reverse complement strand
ATGCGCATGTGGAGTGAGCCATACGTGGCCAAGCCGCCTCATGCGAGTGCCAAATAAGCAACGTTGCAATCGAAGTTTGGCCATGACAGCGCTTCCCTTCCGGCAGACATGATCCTACATATGAGGGCATGATCCAGATGACCGACCGCGCCGCCGCAAAAGTGAACGAGTTCGTAGCAGACGACCCAACGCTCAACGGCCAGGGGTTGCGCGTCAAAGTGGTAGGCGGCGGCTGCGCAGGCTTCAGCTACGACTTGCATTTTGAGGACCAAGTGGGCGAACTCGACGAGCATTTCGAAAGCCACGGCATCCAGTTTTACATCGACCCGCTGAGTCTCCAATACTTGGAGAACACCGAGATCGACTACGTCGAAGACACCCACGCGGCCGGCTTTAAGTTCAACAACCCCAATGCCAAGGGCAGCTGCGGGTGCGGCTCTAGCGTCAGCTTCTGACGCCCAGCGGGCGCTTCGCTAGGCGGAACCAACAACGCCCTGGTGCTCCGCGCATCGGGGCGTCATTGTGTTTGCCCGATTTATAACCATTGGGCGCGACATTGATGTCTGCGGGGCCTCTCTCGGGGTTGGGCGAGCAGATTGCAGCAAAACATAAAAGACTCGTCCGTGACGGAAATTGCGTGTTGCCCACAATACGAACCCAAGGGACCGGCGAAAACGTGTCCCCCCCTCGCCGCAACCCATCAACAGACGCCACGACCCGCTAGACCATGATGCCTCAGACCCCTTCTTTGTCGTCCTCCCTACGGACTTCAATGGCGCCGCGTGGTTTGTAGCCGAAGGGGGAAAGCTCTATGCGACAGATGTACTCCACACAGAGTGGCGTCACATCTGGACCGTCGAGAAAGCGGACGCTTAGAGCGGTACGCGGCCGCGGAGCCTTCAGCCTAGCTTGATCAGCGCGCGCGCGACGTCGTCGGGGGTGGCCACGCGGGCGACCACCTCATTGGGGATGGTCATGGCCAGGGCCTCCTCCAAGTCTGCGATGACCTCCATCGTGGCCAAGCTGTCGAGGCCCAAGTCGTGCTGAATGTGATCGTGGGCGCCTACCGTTTTGCCCGGCACGTGCGGCGCGATGGTTGCAATCACAAGGGCCAAAGTGTCTTCGTACGTCCGCATGTCGGGCACCACTACCACAGGCTACGCGCGAGCCCAACGGGGTCCGTGCTGTCATACAGAGCGCTCATCATCGCCACGCCGCCGGCGCCCGCCTTGATGCACATGCGCGCGTTCGTGGCATTTACACCACCCAGCGCCCACACGATCTGGTTCGGCGATGCATTCACAACCGCGCTCAAAAAGCCAAGTCCGCAAGGGGTTCCTTTCCCCGCGCTTTCGAATACCGGGCTCACCACCAAGTCGGTCGCGCCTCGCTCCACAGCCAGCACGCGCTCCCGCTCGGTGTGCACCGGGGCACTGCGCACCTTAAATGTTCGATCGCCAAGCGAGCGGTCAGCGAAGCTCTCGTGAATTCCCTCGCAGCCAAGATGCGCCGCAATCCACGTCTGCCTGTTTGGCCAGACGGCAGCGCCAGCGTCCTGCGCAAACACAGCCAGCGCCAACATTTGCTGCGGGCTCCATGTCGCAGTTCGCGAGCGAATTTGCACAACGAAAGCACTGCCCAGTGCGCCCGCCAACAGCGAGATCAACGCGCGGTTGGACTCCGTGCCGCGATGCGGGTCCGTCACCAGCATCAGCCTCATGGCGTGGGCTTCGGATCACCCACAATGCTTCGTGCTTCGCTGGCGTGACGGTTCGACGGATAGCGCTCCGTCAGGAAACGCAAGGTGCGCTCACGTGCAGACTTGTCGCCTTCGGCATCGAATTTCTCTGCCAGCCCCCACAATGCATCGCCGGCGGTCTCCTCGCGCGAGAACTCCGGCCCGCGTGAGCGCGAGCACTGGTAGGGCGCCAAAAGCAGCGGCAAGGCCACTGCGATGCGTGCAACGAGCACGATCATTCGATGAGTCCCCCAACCGGCGAAGACGCATTGGCATAACGCGACTTAGCCATCCGGCCCGCGAGGTAGGCATCGCGCCCCGCCTGTACGCCTAGCCGCATGGCACGCGCCATGCGCACCGGGTCTTTGGCATGCGCAATGGCCGTGTTGAGCAACACGCCCGCGCAGCCCAGCTCCATGGCCACGGCGGCATCGCTGGCGGTGCCTACGCCCGCATCGACCAACACCGGCACCTGGGTGCGCTCCAAAATGATGGCAAGGTTGTGCGGGTTACGAATGCCGAGGCCGCTCCCAATGGGCGCCGCCAGCGGCATCACGGCCGCGCACCCTGCGTCCTGCAACTTGCGACAAATGATGGGGTCATCGATACAATACGGCAGCACCGTGAACCCTTCCGCGACCAGTATTTTTGCAGCCTTAAGGGTCTCTTCGTTGTCGGGGTAAAGCGTGTCTTTGTCGCCGATCACCTCGAGTTTGACAAAGTCCCCTACACCCAACTCGCGCGCCAAACGCAGCGTACGTACGGCTTCGTCGGCCGTGTAACAGCCGGCCGTATTGGGCAGCAGCGTCCACGTGCCGCCGCCCATGGTGGAGCGACGCTGCAGCAAGCCCATCAGAGAGCCCGACGAGCGATCGTTCATGTCCACACGGCGAAGCGCCACCGTGATGATCTCTGCGCCCGAGGCATCGATGGCGGCCTCGGTCTCGGCAACATCTTTATACTTGCCCGTGCCCACAATAAGCCGACTCTGAAACGTACGCCCGGCAATGCTCAACCCATCTGCGCTCATGCCCTCCTTGGTACCACGCGTTGTCATTCTGAGCGAAGCGAAGAAGCCCCCGCCGCGATTGTCTCTACGCAACGTGATTGATAGGCTCATGTCTATGCACCAACGCGTCGCAGTGGTTTTTTGTTGTGTCGTGTTTGCCTGCGCGCCCACCCCCGCAGTGCCCACAACGATCGATGTGGCGCACGCGACTACGGACGAAGATGCCGGAACCACCGTCGGCACTGCGACAAGCGTGGACGCCGGCCGCGGGCGCTGTGCGTTCTCCGATGTGGGCCCGCTCCCCGAGGTGCTGAACGAACTTTCGGGCCTGGCCGTAGGGCGGCTGCACACGGACGTGATCTACGCGCACAACGACTCGGGCGACAGTGCGCGCTTCTTTGCGCTCAGC
>JAYWGI010000075.1:0-8958 GCA_043779025.1 Myxococcales bacterium | reverse complement strand
CAATTTTCTGCTCGTCGGAGTTGCCGGGATTCGGGTTGTCGCTGCTATGTCGGCCGCCCGGGCTCGGGTCTTTGTCGTCCACGTCGCGGTTGCGAATGCGTGCGACCGTTTCCTCTTCGGTACGGTGGGCTTGCTCGGCCTCGAACCGGGCCTCGGGGTTGTCTTTCTCTTCGGGCGCGTGGCTTTGAATCACCGCCTGTCGCGGCTTGATCGGCTTGACCGGAACAGGAACCGCGGACGTGGCGGGAGCCTCCGGCTCCTTCTTTGCGAGCTCGGCGGACTTGGGCTTTGGCGCGTCGGGCTTGTCTTTGGCTTTGGCTTTGGCTTTGGGCTTGGCCTTCTCTTTTTTGCTCTCGTCAGGTACGTCTTCGGGCGAGACGTCGATGCTGACCTCGCCGTAGCCCGAGGCCGGAATGCCCGCGCCCATGTTTGCAAAAAAGTCCAAGTCTTCGTCCAACTTGGCGCGCACATAGCCCGCGCCACCACCCACGAAGTGCAAGCACAACGCGGCGCACAGCCAAAGCACGAGCGGGATAGAGTGTTCGCGGCGCACGGGAACGTACCGCTATGGATAGCACCCCCGCGGGGCGCAGCTACACCGAATCGCGCAAGGCCGCCGCAAGCGCCACGAGTGCGCGTGCGTGCAAGCGCGAACCCCAGCTTTTTGACAGTCCAATTTGCTGTGAGGCCTCGTCGATGGTGAAGTCTTCGAAGTAGCACTTTTGCAAGATATGCCGCTCCTCGTCGGGGCGGGCCGCCATGGCTTCCCGCATGCGGACGTTCAGGCTTTGCTGCTCGGCGTGAGCCTCCGGCGTCGGCATCGGGTCGGCCACGCCGAACGCGTCCTCCAGGGGCCGTAGTGACAAGAGCCCAAGGGCTGTGGCCATGGCCGCGCTTGCGAGCGCATCGCCCAGGTTAACATCGTCGTCCACGGCGTTGCCGGTGGGCACGCCCACCACGGCACTGTCGCTGGCGCGCGCCGCAGCCTCGGCCGCGCGTAGACGCAAGTAGGTACCGCGCGGCAAGTTGCCGTGGCGCCTTAGGAAATCGAATATCCCGCATCTTACGCGGAACGCCACCCACCGCCGTAGTGGCACGCCTCGCGCCGCATCGAAGGAGCGCAGCGCGTGCACGAGGGTCTCGCGCCCCGCCGCTTCGAGTTCCTCGGCGGCCACGGGAGCGCCTGTTTCGCGTCGCACTTGGTGGGCGATGCTGCGGACTTGTACGAGATGCTCGCGGGCTCGTGCGTCTTCTTGAGCATCCAGTGGGCTGTCGGGCGTGGTCATGCGTGGTCTGCTTGAGTATACGGGGGGTATGCGGCTCCTGACCAGCGAAGGCAACACGGCGACGGAGCAAGGGCCTTTTGATGCCTGGCTCGCGGCCTTGTCGCAGAGCTCGGATGCCGCGCTGGGCGGCGCGCTCGCGGTGCATGCCTTGGGGGCGGCCGATGCACTTTGCGACGCGGCGCGGGAAGATTGCGCGTGGGGCCCGCACCGCGACATGGTCGAGGCTATCGCGCGGCCTTGCCTTGTGACAGACGTTCACCAACTGCGTGCATACTGCATGGATGTCGCCGGGGCGCGACGTTGGGCGATCTTGGTGCCGCGCGCGCATACCTTGTTGGACATTGTGGTGTGGGAGCACGCGGCCCCCACCGGCTACCGCGGGGCTGGGATCCTAACGGTGGCGCCTATGGTGCATCGAAGCGAGCGTTTTGCGCACGTGGGCTGGCTCGCCAACGCGGCGCCTGTGTTGGCGTCCAAGGCCCGCGATGCACTGGCGGCGTGGGTGCTCGCCTCACCCGATGCGCAGGCGCCCCGCGCGGTGCTGAGGCCTTATGCCTGGCTCTTGGATGTCGAGCCGGCGGCGAACGACATCCAAAAAGTTGACGAATAGAGATTTGGTGAGGTTCGCGTCACACCAGCCATTCGCTGATCACTGACCTGCAAAACTCAGGTTTCCCAAACGTGGGCATGCGGTCTGATCCGACGCCCATGGCGCGTGCGAGCGTCAGAAACAATTCGCCGTGGCTGTACTTTCCAGGTCCGGTTGCAAAGGTGTTGGTTCCACGAAAATCGTAATGCGTGCCAGTCTTCAACCTTCTACCAAGGTCGCCAACGGCAAAGTAGGGCATGCCCCAACTGCACCAGTCTTCAGCGAGGTTACCATCGCCTCCAGCTCCTCCACGTGACCAAGGGCCATAACCGGCTTGATACGTATGAAGGCCGACGTTCATGGTGGACCAGCCGAATACCGCCGCGCTGTCGAAAAGTGTGCCCGAACCCTCTGGCGTGCCTTTGAAAGCGTCACAAATCTTTGAAATGTCGGCGATCGCGGATCGAATCAATCCGCCGCACTGCTGTCCGCGCCGGTTAAGCGAACCATCGCCATTTCGGCACTGCGAGGGGAATGAGTGCGAATGCCAACCATGGTCATCTTTTTCTTCACTGCTGAGTCCTGCAAACTCCCCGTAACCTGCGCGCCCGCTTAGGCTCTCGGGATTCGACAGCAGCCATCCGTAGTAAGGGACGCGTGCGACGCGCGCGAGGTCGCAGGCGAATGCTGCTTTCAACAATTCGGTTTTAATGCGTATTGCACCAGCCCGATCGCCATCGGGGTGTTGCGTGCGCCCAGGGGGGGTGCACGTTCGGGACGAGGCAAGCGCCCGTTCAGTATCTCGTAGGGCCGTGGCGTGGGCATCAAGCTTCCTGCGGTCTTCTGTCGAAAGCCTCTTGTTGAGCTCCGCCATCTGCAGCTTAACCGAATCAAGGACGGAGGAACGCGTTGCCAAACGGCGAAGCCGAGCCTTCGCGTCTCCAGCATAGGGGGCAAACACTTTATCCCAGATCTCCTGGGTTTGATTGCCGAGGTCGATCACCTGCAACGGCGTGGGCATAAGCGCTCCGATTGCTTCGGGAATCTCGGCAGATTGGCGCGTGCCTGAAATTCCGATGCTGATCGGGTCGGTACAGCCAGGCTCAGTTCCCGAGATAATCCTCTGGACTTCGTCTGGCGTCGGACTGTTGTAAACCCTGCCTCCGTTGTTCGTGCAGCTGATTGATCCAACACGCTGGTCGTTCGCTGTTAGCGCGTGGTTCTCACCTACCTCGTGCGAACCACGGCCATTAAATTGAGCATGGGCCGAAAGCATGTTGACACCGGAGAACATGGACACCTTTGACTTCAGTGCCTCCAAGGGACTCATTGAGGTGTTGAGTTGCAAACTACCGCCCGAGCCCTTGGGGTTCCATTGAGGCGGGTTGACCCCAAGATGAGCAAACTCCGCGAACACGAGCCGACGAGGGGCGTCGGGTTCTGCCGCGCTTGCCGAGCCTGTCCGCAAAGAAGTGAGTATTGGTAGCGAAATAGCTACCCCGCCCGCGCCTCTAAGAATATTTCTTCGGTTAATAGGATGATTCATTTCTGATCCTTTGTGGTGGCGGCTTGAAACGCAGGCGATGTCACAAGTGCAATCATCGCCTCGCGTTGGTCGACCAACAACTTCTTACCCATGTCCTCGGCGAGTGCTCCGTCGGCTTCGCTTGTCTGTCGCCCCATGGCGTATCGAATCCACTGTTTGCCAAAACACGCGGCCGCCGACTCCGACGCGCCCACGCGGCTAGACAGCTCTGAAGCGCCCGAGAACTGGGGAGCAAAGGATTCGAAGCCCTTTTTCGATGCGTACGCAGGAGCCTCCGACCTCGTGTTTACGGCTTTTCCCTGATCGGTCGGTCTTGCCCTACCGCCCTGATCGAACGCTTCGAAGGCAAATCCAAGCGGGTCCGTTTGCGCGTGGCACCCGCCACATCCGGGTGTAGCCGCAATGGCTTCATGCCATTCACGGTTGGTTTGCCCGGACGTCACCTTTGGAGCTCTCGTAAGCGCGTCCGGCGGAGACTCGCCAATGGCTCCACACAACACGCGATAGACGAACCACTTACCGCGCACCGTCGGCGCAGGGCCTGATTCGATAGCGTGGGATGCCAAGAAACTTCCTTGGGTAAGCAAGCCTCCACGTCCCAAGGCGGCCATTCCTGACACGCGTGTGAATTCAGGTCCGGTCTGCGCGGGCATTCCGTAGTAGCTCGCGAGCGCATCGTTGACAAAAGTATGGTCAGACGAAAATAGCTGAGAAAAGGAAGGTTTTTCCTGCCCGGCCCAATTGCTGACGTAGGTGCTGGTTTCCGCCAAAAGCATACGCCCGGTGTCTGGCGACCATCCCGGTACATTGCGCGAAAGTGCTGGAAGCTTGGTAGCGTCAAGCCACTCAAGCACGAAACGCCCTGCGGCTTGCCCTGCACGTGGATCTTTCAACATAAGAAGCACACGCGCGCGAAGCTTTGTCGGGTCATCAAGATCTCCGTCGGACGCGGCTTTCATCAGCGCGTCATCCGGAGGGCTTCCCCACACCGCAAAAGACAGCCTGGCCGCGTACTCTGACGGGGTGAGGCGAAGTACACCCTCGGGGGCTCCCCTCTCTTGCGTCCCAAAGCTTGTAAGATACATAAAACTTGGCGACAGAAACATTGCCGAGACGACTCTGGCAACGGCCTCTTCTCGAGGAATACGTAGCTCTACATCGTCCGTGCGACTCTCTAGCGTGCGCTGCAAGGAGACGTAGCCCTCCACCTCAGCCGCCGACAGAGCGCGACGAAAGACTCGTGCACCGAAGCTCTTGATGAAGTCGGAGAAGCAAGAATCGCCCGCCGCCGACATCGTGCAGCCAAGCAGTTTGCCTGCTGAGTGTGACTTAAGCGCGGCATCGAAAACCGCCGTCTCGAACACCTGATTTCTGTCGGCATCCCAGGTGAGGTCGTCCGCCAACGTCTCATAGGCGTCCTTGGACGGCGTATCTCTGATGGCCAACGCCGAGCCCGTGGTGTCGCCCAATAGGCTACGAAGACTTGCATCAAGTTCGAACCGCGAAAGGCGACGGAAAGGCGCTGCGCTAACTCTCGAGGCCTCGGCCGCGGGGGTTGTCGGCGGCTCTCTGAGCTCAGCACCTTCGCCGCCTACGTCACCAATGGCGCCGGTACAGGCTGCTACCCACGCTCCGGCGATGGCCGCTGAGACCAAGCCAAGTTTTCCAAAACGGGTTGCCATCTGCTTCAGCGTGCAACCCCTACCAACGCAACGCCACCTAGCCGAGGCGTTTTGTAGGATACCGGCCCATAGCTCCATGTCAGAAGAGAGCTGAACAACCTCAGCGAGCCATGACTTGAGGCTGTCGAATCGCCCTACGGCAACAACGGAGCATCCGTCAGGGTGCTCACAAAGGGCGTGAGGGCCCAGCTGGTGACCTCGTCGAAGCCGGGAAGCCAAGCTTCGATGCGTCCGACCGCGCGCGCATCTCCGGGCGCGAGGCCGCCGCGTCCGTAGCCGTCCATCACGCTTACGAGAGAGGGCTGGGTGCCGCCGTGGCCATACGGGCCCGCGATCGCCACGCCGCGCAGCGAGGGCGTCTTGAACGCGCCAAGCGTGCGTGTACTAGCGGGCTTGAAAGGCGCCGCCATCGCCGCCATTGGCATGTCGCTCCACCGCCCACTGCGCAAAAACTCACTGGTTGCCATGTCTGCGAGCCCCGCACTTCGGCCGGTGTCGGCCTGGCCATTGGCGGCGCCCGTCCCCACGCGTGTGACGTGGAACGCATCGTCGGTGAGGCGCGGGCCCCAATGGCATTGCGCGCACCCCGCAACGAAGAAAGTGCGCAAGCTCTGCTTTTGATCGAGCGAAAGCGCGTTGGTGTCTCCGCGTGCATAGGCGTCGATGGCGCTGGGCGCCGCGCGGAACGTGCGCTCGTAAGCCGCGAGCGCCTTGCCTACGTTCACAAAAACACGTGTCACGTCTTGCTTCTGCGCGTCGCTGAGTGCGTCGTAGGCCGCATCTCCAGGTTTGCCCGACAGAGGCAATCCCTCGGGTGCGGGAAGCGGCGTGCCGTGGAAGAGTGTGTTATACATGCTTGCGTACTGCACGCGAATGCGATGAAGTACAAAGAGCCTGGAGGCGTTGAACTCGGCGGGGTTCTCGAAGGGGCCTAAAGCCTGAGCCCACAGGCTGTCGCTGCGGCCGTCCCAAAACTGCCAGCGTGAGAATGCCGCATGGGTGATGCGTGGCGTCTTGCGCGCGCCCTTCGCCACGCCTTTCGCAGTCGCCAAGCCATCGGACATGGCCCGATCTGTGCGATGGCAGGTGGCGCAAGAGACCGTTCCAGTTGGTGAGAGGGCAGCGTCGGAGAACAAGAGCTTCCCAAGAGCCACCGCCGCAGGGACGTCAGCCACAGCATTGCTGGGATCGGGCGGGAGAGGCTCGACGCGCCCCATGTCGGCGATCATATCCCAGGCCTGCTGGTCAAAGATCTGGTCGTGCAGCGGCGCCGCATGCAGCGCGCGCGACGTGGGGGCGGGGGCGCCATCGAAGGACGCAAGCGCCGTATCAATGAGTGTTCGCAAGTCGTCGGGGTCGGGGTTTGCGCCGTAGCTGTGCACCTGCATGGTGCGCGCGTTGACGAGCACATAGAGCGGTAGTGGCGCGCTGGCCGGGCTCACTGAGGCCAGAGAAAATGCACCATCTACAACGGTCAGCACGGATGCCGGAACGTCGAGCAGGGACCGCCACGCCGCGAGGTCTCGCGTTGTGGGCACGTTGTTGTCGGCGTCGCCAACGAGCATATCCACAAGCCGCACGCGATCCGAAACAACAGCCGCCGTGTGCGCGCCGTGCCAGCGACACGTGCCGCACCACGCGGCTGTTGCACGTAGGATTAGCAAGCTCGCGTGTGGACTGCACCTATCTTGCAGAGCCGCCAATGGCATGTCCAAGGCACGGCCGTCTTCGCCCATGGTTTCGAAACTCAGTGCCGGCAGCGTCGCGCCAACGGTGATTTGGCTTCGCTGAGGAAGCGCGGCGACCGGCGCGCAGGATGCATCAGTCGAGGTGCCCGCATCGCCCGAGCTCGGCGTGTTTGGCGCATTCGGCGGCACCGATGTGTAGGCGTCTCCGCCGTTCGCGCACGAGAGCAGCGGGGCGCTCAAGGCAACGACGAGAAAAAGAGCGGCGCGCATACTCATCCACCTAAAGCTTGGGAATCTCTAGCGCCCAGACGGTTCCACCGATGGCAAAGACGGTGTTTGCATCTACAACGCGCATGCGGTTGATGGGCCCTTTGAGCGCAGCGTCGACCTGCCACGTTTGTCCGCCGTCCACGGTGCGATATGAGGGCAGCGAGGCTCTGTTGCCTGTCATCCAGCCGATGTCATCGGTTGCAAAGGTGACGGACAGTGCGGCATACCCGGCCGTGGCGCTGGCGTGCAATGGCAGCGGCATCTCGACCCAGGTCTTGCCGGCATCAGTGGTTTTGGCGAATGCCGGCGGCCCTTTGGGGCCTTGCTGATTGGCGATGTATCCGACATTGGCGGAGGGGAAATCGATCTTCCAGCACAAGCTGTCTTTGGCCGCTGCGGCGAAGACCTTCGTGTAGCTTGCCCCTCCATCCGTAGTCCTAAGGGCCGTGCAGGTTGCTGCCGCGTCGGCGCTGCGACCGACGATGATGTGCTCCGTAGCGGACACCATGTGGGCATCGATGAGCATAGAAAGCTGTGCGCCTAGGTCACGCGACGTCCAGTTTGCGCCAGCGTCGCTGCTGCTGAGCACATGAGCCGGGCCATTGGTGCGCCCCACGGCCAGAATGTGGTTGGCGTCGAGTGCGGTGAAGTTGCAAATGCCCTTAGCCGACGAGCCCGTGATGGTGGTCACTGGCTTCCAATTGGCGCCGCCGTCTTTGGTCTCGTACATGAGGTTAGGGTCGCTGATGCTGGGGTCCAAGCCCACGCCTAGCTGGCCCACGAACCCATGCTCGGGCGTGAGAAAATAAACTGACCGAAAGAATGCGGTGGTTGAGCTCAGGACCGCCTTGCTGGTCTTCCAAGCATCGGTGGTTTTGAGGACGTCGCCCGTCTGCCCGCTCACGGCAAAACCTGTGGTCGTAGACAACATGAACATGTCGTCCATTTTTCCCTGCGAGAGCGTGGGGGCGCCGGGGATCGCTTGCCAGCTCGCCTCGGCCACGCGCTCTGCGTAGGTTCGTGCGGTCGAGGCATCGGGTGCTTCGGCATCGGGCGGGGGCGACGTTCCCGAGTCGGCGGTGAGGCTGGAGCCCGCGTCGCTCTGGCCTTGCGGCGTCGCCGCAGACGTGGAGGAGCATGAAATGCAAGAAAGTAGGGGGCTGGCAACACCAAGCGCGAGGAGATAGAGCTTCATCGGCACTGTCGCTAGCAATCAGCCGCTGCGGGCGCTGGTGAAACTTTGTTAAATCGGAACGAGGCTCAGGCCGGGGGCCAGCAGGTAGCCCTCGTGCCGCGTGTGGAGCACCTCTCGCAGCCCCAATTTACGCAGCGCCGAGATGGCTACCCGCAGACGGGTACTTGCGGAGGTCGCGCTGAGTCGTTCATCGGGCCATGCACATGCAACAAGCGCCAAGGGGTCTATCGCGGTGCCTGGGGCCTGCCGATGCTGCTCGACAAGGGCCGCTAAGATGCGTCGCATTGCCCCGCGCTTACGTAGGTCCACGGGCCCGCTCTCTCCCAAAGAGAAGCTGTCTGCATTAAATGCAATATGCATGCATTGTGGTGGTGGATCTTCCCGGGATGGTTCTCGTGCCGCGAGCGCTCGTGTGAGCATCCGCGCCGCAAAGCGCAGGTCGAAGGAGTGCGCCAAGGTCTCGCCGTTCAGTTCCAGAAGGGCGCGGGCATCGTCGATCGCGCTCGTCGCACCTCGTGCCAAATCGACCCGTGCACCATGCAGCGCAAGTCCGAGGACCACGGTAGGATTCGCGAGCGCTGGATTTGAGATGCTCTTTCTTGCTTTTGCCAGCAAAAAATCTGCACGCAGAAGATCGCCGCTCTCGGCCTCCATGGCCGCCCACGCCGCGTACATCAGCGTGGTGCACCGATGCCCAGGCCA
>JAYWGI010000074.1:0-3176 GCA_043779025.1 Myxococcales bacterium | reverse complement strand
CACCTGCGCGGGCCCGCGCGCCGCATTCGCGGCGGGCGGCGCGGTGTACACCGCGTGCGTGCATTCTGCACGCAGCCCCCCCGCCATCTCCCGCCACGACTTGTCCGCCATCGCGCCAAACAACAGCACGTCAGGCCGCAGGGCGCGGTGCTTGAGCTCAGCCGACAGGCGCGCGGCCCCTTCGGCGTTGTGCGCGCCGTCGAACAACCACGGCCCGTCCACGGTCTGCACCGTTTCAAAGCGCCCGGGCCATTGCGCATTGCGCGCGCCCTCGCGCACTTGTGCGGCTTGCACGCCGAGGCGCTCCGCCAAGGCCACGGCCACGTCGAGGTTCGTGGTGCCAAACACGCCACCTACACCCACCTCCGACAATGCAATGCCACAAGCGGGCGCAGGCTCACATGGGGCGCCCACTTGCGCCGCCACGCGCGCGATCTCGTCCGCGGCTTCCAAGGGGAGCCCGCCAAGAATGCAAGCTGCACCTTCTTTGAGAATGCCAGCTTTTTCTCTCGCAATATGGGCAAGGGTGTCGCCCAGGTAGGCTTGGTGATCGAGCCCGATGCTGGTGATGGCACACAGCTCCGGCTGCACCACGTTGCTTGCGTCGAGCCGGCCGCCGAGGCCTACCTCCACCACCGCGACCTCCACGCCCGCATCGCGGAAGGCCACGAAGGCCGCCACTGTAGCAGCCTCGAAGAAACTAAGTTCAGGACCGGCCGCAAGTGCCTGTGCGATCGCGTCAGCGAGCGCATCGTCGCCGAGCTCCGCTCCGCCAACGCGAATGCGCTCTGCGAAGCGGGCCAGGTGCGGCGAGGTGAACAGGCCGGTCCGCAAGCCCGAAGCACGCAGCATGGATTCGGTCAGCGCACACACGCTGCCCTTCCCGTTGGTGCCCGCCACATGCACGACGCGGTACGCGCGCTCGGGGCGCCCGAGCTTGATGCATGCCTTTTGCACGTTCTCTAGACCAAGGCGCACACCACGCGGACCACGGGCATAGAGCGCCGCGAGCGCATGGGGCAACAGCATCTCGTCTTAGCTCAGCGGGCACAAGTGGCGGAGCAAGGTCGTGAACTCTTGCTTCATGGCAAGGCGAGAGGTGACGCGATCGAGCATGCCGCGCTCTAGCAAGAACTCTGCGCGCTGAAAGCCCTCGGGCAGGGTTTGGTGGATCGTTGTCTCGATTACGCGTGGGCCTGCAAAACCGATGAGCGCGCCATGCTCACCAATGTTCACGTCACCTAAAAATGCGTAGCTCGCCGCCACGCCGCCCGTGGTTGGGTGCAAGAGCACGCTGATGAACGGCATGCCCGACGCCTTGTAGGCTTCGCGCGCGGCCACGCTCTTGGCCATTTGCATCAAGCTCAAAATACCCTCTTGCATGCGTGCGCCACCTGAGGCCGAAAGCAGTACCACAGGCAGCTTTTTCTCAGCTGCACGCTCAAACATCCGGGCCAGCTTTTCACCCACGACGCCGCCCATGGAGCCACCCATAAACGCAAAGACAAACGCACCGTAGGCAACAGGCAGGCCACTCATGGTCGCCTCACCTGTATCGATCGCATCTTGCGTGTGGGACTTGGCTGCGGCAGCCGCGGCGCGTTCGGGATAGGATCTTCCGTCTTGGAACTGGAGAGGGTCCAGGGGCGATAGCGCTTCGTCCCAGGGCGCCCAGCTGCCTTCGTCGAGCAGCAAGCGGCGCCACTCAGTCGATGAGAGAGCATGATGCGCGCCGCAGTGCGGACACACCTCGAAGTTCTGTGCAAACGCGTCGCGTGTGGAGGTCTCGCCGCACTTGATGCAGTTTACAAATAGCCCAGCACCCATGGGCGCCTTTTCGTGCGCGTCTAATCCACCTTGGACTTTGCTGGGCCAGGGCGATGTCATGAGTGAAATTGCATGATGGGCGCGGGGCCACTCACATCCACGGGCGCGCCGGTCTTGGCGGTGATATCCTCTTTGCTTACGCCGGGCGCAAGCTCCACGAGCTTCAAGCCCGCGGGCGTGACATCCATCACGCACAGCTCCGTGATGATGCGATGCACCACGCCCAAGCCCGTGAGCGGCAAGTCGCACACGGGCACAACCTTCGGCGTGCCGTCCTTGGCGTTGTGCTCCATGATCACGACCACGCGTTTGGCGCGCGCGACCAAGTCCATGGCGCCTCCCATGCCTTTGACCATCTTGCCGGGGATCATCCAGTTGGCCAAGTCGCCCTTGGCGCTCACCTGCATGGCGCCCAAGATGGCCAAATCGATGTGGCCTCCACGGATCATGGCGAAGCTCTCGGCGCTCGAGAAAATTGCGGCGCCCTCGCGCATGGTCACGGTCTCTTTGCCGGCGTTGATGAGGTCGGCGTCGATGGCCTCTTCGGTGGGGTAGGGGCCAATGCCTAGCAGACCGTTCTCGCTCTGAAGCACCACGCCCACGCCCTCGGGGATGTGGTTTGCCACCAGCGTGGGCATGCCAATGCCCAAGTTCACATAGTAGCCGTCGCGCAGCTCACGCGCAGCGGCCATGGCAATTTGCTCGCGGGAGAGTGACATGATCAGGCCTCGCCTTTCTTGCTGACCGTGCGGCGCTCGATGCGCTTTTCGTAGCCGGTCCCTTGGAACACGCGCGCGACATAGATGCCTGGCGTGTGTATCTCCGCGGGCGCAAGCGAGCCTACGGGCACCAGCTCCTCCACCTCGGCGATGGTGATGCGGCCTGCGGTGGCCATCATGGGGTTAAAGTTCATGGCAGTGTGGCGATAGACCAAGTTGCCGTGGGCGTCGCCCTTCCACGCTTTGACGATGGCAAAGTCGCCTGTGATGCCGCGTTCGAGTACGTAGGGGCGGCCATCGAAGTCGCGCACCTCTTTTTTGTCGGAGTAGAGCGCCACGGTTTTGTCCGCGTTGTACTTGAGCGGCAAGCCGCCATCGCTCACTGCGGTGCCCACACCGGTAGGCGTGTAGAATGCAGGTATCCCCGCACCGCCCGCACGTACGCGCTCGGCAAGTGTGCCCTGGGGGCAAAGCTCCACCTCAAGCTCACCCGAAAGGTACTGGCGTTCGAACTCTTTGTTCTCGCCCACATAGCTGGAGATCATCTTTTTGATCTGCTTGTTCGCGAGCAAAATACCCAAGCCAAAGTCGTCGACGCCGCAGTTGTTCGACACGAACGTGAGGTCCTTA
>JAYWGI010000073.1:0-3185 GCA_043779025.1 Myxococcales bacterium | reverse complement strand
GATTACGCTCCTCCACTTTGCCGGTAAGGATCTCTGTCCCCACCAGCACCATGCCGACCTTTCCCGCTTGCGATGTCATGTGCGCATCCAACAAGCGCTGGATGCTACGACGGCGGCGCTATTCCTTGCCAGTCGGATCGCACTTGGCCGCAGGCGGCCCGGCAACGGAAGCCGCGACGAGCTCTGCAAGCGCAGCGAGGCCAACATTTGCAGCCTCACGTTCGGCCAGCTTTTTTGCGATTCCGCGGCCCTCGCCCAAGCATTGCTCGCCCGAATGCACCGTGACGACGTAGTAGACCTCCCGCCCCTGACGCACAGCCTCAACCTCGCGGTACACGGGCGTCGGCATGCCTTGCGCTTGCACGGCCTCCTGCAACGCGCTCTTGGGGTCTAAGCCCCCAAGCTTCTCGGTCTCGGCCAAACGCGCGCCTATCACCCACGCCACCATCGCACGCGCGGAGCTCATGCCGCCATCCAAGTAGGCCGCGGCAACCAAGGCCTCCACGGCGTCGGACAGCACATTGGTGCCCTCGTGCTCCTTGCCTGCGCGCGCGCCACGCCCCACACGCAAACACATCAACAAGTTCACGGAGCGTGCCCAGTCCGCCAAGCTTTGCGCATTGACCAACTCGGCGCGCATCCGCGTGAGTTGCCCCTCAGAGGCCTCGGGAAACAGCGCCCACAACTGTTCGCTGGTGCAAAGCCCAAGCACAGAGTCGCCCAAAAACTCAAGGCGCTGGTTGTCACTTTGCCCGGTCTCGTGGGCGTAGCTTGGATGCGTCAGTGCCGTCACGAAACGAGTGCCCCACACGACGCCATGCGTCTTCTCACCGATGTCCTTGAGGCGCTGCTGTGCCGCCTCGATCTCAGAAGGCTTCATCGCGGGCTAGAGGCATACGCCTTGTCGCAAAGCCCGGCGAGTTTGAGATCAAAGTCCGATAATCCGCCGGTGTCGTGCGTGCTCCAGTACACCTTCACTTTGCCCCAGGAGAGCTGCACATCGGGGTGATGGTCGTGAGCGTGCGCAAGCGCGCCAACCGCGTTGACGAAGGCCAAGGCGCTCACGAAGTCTTTGAAGCCATAGAGCTGCGAGAGCCCGTGCCCCTCCGGTTCCCATTGCGGGTACTCTGCAAGGAAGTTGGTGAGCTCCAGGTTGCTAAGGGGGCGCGGCTTGTTCACGGGGGTCATTTCTTAGCCCATGCATACGCCGGATTCTTCCGCGGAGCCAGCGTCGGAGGACGGCCCTCGGGCAAAAAGCGCAGAGCTGTTTTCCGATGGCGCTGCATCTGATACCCCATGCGCTCTATGTCTCAGCTCGACACCCTTCCTGCCTCCGCGCTTTACGCGCTGGCCTTTGCTGATGGTCCGCAGCGTATCGAAGCGATGCCTGGCGGCGCCGGCACGCGAAAGTATTTTCGGCTGTCGGGCGGCCCCAACTCGGCCGTTGCCATGTTTGTCCCCGACGCCACACGCGCTGACGAAAAAGATCACGGCTTTGTGGGAGATCGTTGGCCGTTTTTGGAAGTGCGCGATTTGCTCGAATCCCGCGGCGTGCGGGTGCCGCGCGTGCTGGGAGAGTCCTGCGACGCTGGGTGGTTGTTGCTCGAGGATTTGAGCGATGCCACGCTCGCCAACTTTCTGCTCGAGCACCCCGGTCGAAAAGAGGCAATCTACACGCGTGCCGTCGCCGACTTGGCTCACGCCCAAGGGCAGCTCTCGCAATTGCCAGACACATGCATTGTACACAGAAGACGTTTTGATCAGACCTTGCTTGCATGGGAGGTGGACCACTTTCGCGAATGGGGCCTGGAGGCCCGCGGACTCGCGCTCCCCGACGGGAGTCGCGCACGCTGGGACGCCATCGCAGAGGACATCGCGGCGCGGGTCGCAGCCATGCCAACCTCGTTCGTGCACCGTGACTACCAGTCGCGAAACCTCATGGTCGCCGGGCCGACCGAGTCGCCCGAGCTGGTGTGGATTGATTTCCAGGACGCGCTGATCGGCCCGCGCGTGTACGACTTGGTGGCGTTGCTTGGCGATTCGTACCAGAGCTTCGACGCCGCATTCGTAGAGGTGCGCGTTCGCGAGTTTGCGATGGCCATCGGCGCGCCGGCGGATCAAATCCGCCGCGAGTTCGATGTGGTCACCGTGCAGCGCAAACTCAAAGACGCCGGGCGCTTTGTGTTTATCGATCGCGAGAAGGGCAACCCTGCCTTCCTGCAGTATGTAGAACCCACCATTTCCAAAGTGTTCGCGGCCCTCGATGCGCTGCGCGGCGATGCGCTCTTCGACGAGCTCCACACGCTTCTTGTTGCCTCCCTGAAAGTCACCCGCTCATGAATCAACATGCCCCCAACTCGGTCGTTCCGGTGTCGGCAGCAGCATCGGCCATCGGCACCACACTGCGTGAGCATGTGCTCGCCGGAATGAACGCGGCCCCCGGCGCCACCGGTGAATTCACCTCGCTGCTCAATCACATCTCGCTTGCCACCCGCATCATCGCAGCGCGCGTGCGCTCGGCCGGCCTGTCCGACATTTTGGGCTACACTGGGGATACCAATGTGCAAGGCGAGGCCGTGCAAAAGCTCGACGAGTACGCCAACGACGTGTTGCTCAACGTGCTGCACCGGAGCGGCCACTGCGGCGTCATCGCCAGCGAAGAGTTGGAGGACGCCTTCGTGGCCGACCACGCCGGCAAGTACGTGGCGCTCTTTGATCCGCTCGACGGCTCCTCCAACATCGACGTCAACGGCACCATCGGAACCATCTTCTCGATCCTGCGCCGCACCGACCCGGACGCCGCGCCATCCTTGAACGATTGCTTGGTGCCAGGTCACCAAATCGCCGGCGCCGGCTATGTGCTCTTTGGCCCCTCGTGCATGTTCGTGCTCTCCACCGGCCAAGGCGTGCACGCGTTTACGTTGGATCCCAACGTGGGCGAGTTCTTCTTGTCGAACGCCGACATCCGCTGCCCTGCTAGAGGCAACCTCTACTCGATCAACGAGGGAAATAGCGCCCGATGGTCGCCCGAGGTCAGCGCGTGGAACGCGTGGATCAAGCAGGAAGACAAGGCCACGAACCGCCCCTATGGGCACCGCTACGCGGGCTCACTCGTAGGCGACGCCCACCGCACACTGCTGAAGGGCGGCATCTTCGCCTACCCGGTCGACAGCAAAAGCCCGAAG
>JAYWGI010000072.1:0-9030 GCA_043779025.1 Myxococcales bacterium | reverse complement strand
ATCGCTCGCCGACGAGGCCGGGATGCCGCTTACCCTCGCGCGCGATGGCCGCACCCACGTGCGCTTTGCACATACCACCGGAAGCGTCGATGTGGACGTCGTGTGGGAGCAACTCCCGGCCGCGCTCCGAGACGAGTCCGTCGAAGGGCTGCGCGTGCGCTCCTACGCGGCACTACGCGCAAGCAAACTCACATGCTTGCTCTCACGCGCCGAGCCGCGCGATCTGGTCGACATAATGTTCGCCGAACGCATGGCCCCGCTCACCAGCCACGACTTCGAAGCAGCGCTCAGCCTGGACGGCGGCTTCGACCCCGGAATGCTTGCGTGGCTTCTGGAATCGTTCCCTGTGGCGCCACTTCCGATGATGCTCGCGAAGCTCACGGCGGTCGAACTGGATGCATACCGCACACAGCTTGCGCATCGCCTTCGCACGTTGGCGAGCGGCACATAGCTTGCTTTAGCGCCTGGCAGACTCACTCGGACCAGCCATTTTCCTCGCCGCGTGAGCCGCGTGGCGCCAAGCGTTGATTCTCATCTAAGGCAGTTTGGAGGGCGGGCGTTGAGACATCAAGCGTTTCGCCGCCGGTTCGCTCACACGCCGCCGAAGCACCCCTTGCGGCGAGTACAGTGCGAAGACCTCCATGCGCCCACGATAGCGTGGCGATTCCACGGGGGATTGCTGATCGAGATGCCACTGTTGCAACAGCGCGGCACCCGAATCCGAACCGGCTGACACCTCCAGAAGAACCGCGCCGTCGGCGACAAAATGGTGGGCTCCTGTAGATGTGTCGAGCGCGTGGGCCGCAGAAGAAACCACCCAAGCGAACGTGGTGAAGTACAACGTTCGCCCATCGTGGGAGAAAACAAGGTCATCAAACAACTCCAGATTTTCCTCCGGCTTGTCCGAGTGAACGGGCGCCAAACTACGAACCTGCGCATCGCCTACCTTCCAGCAGAGCCTGCGAACATCTACGGAGTCGAAGACAATCCAGGCCGCCACATCGCCTGCGGTCGCCACCACTGAGCCCGCTCGACCCAAGACGCATGAGTCACCGTGGGTTCCGACACCGACTGGCGCCATTCGCACTGCCACGTCTTCATGATTTTCGTTGCTCGCCTCACGTGGAGCACCTGCGGAAGGCTGCGCGTCAGCATGGGAACGAGGCTTTTGGGGACAAGCGCACGAGAGCAGCAACAAGGGTAAAACAGACAGCACGGGCTGCAAAAAGACACTTCTAGCCAAGCAATTTGCGAACGGATTCATCGCCACAGCTTTAGACAGCAACGAGTGAGCAGTCCAGCGGCAGAGCTGCGACAAGGTTGTGCAGAACTTATGCGTGCACTATACACTTTGTGCTTCACTAAGCATCCACTCGTAAGCCGCGGCGATGCGTGTTCCTTTGTTCGCCTGCTGCTCCATCGCGTCGTGGTTCTGCGTGAGCACCAGCGCTGGCACACGTGGATATACCTTGCGCGCTTGCTGAAGCGCACGCCATTCGCGCTCATCGGTTTCCGCCTCACCCATGTCCGTGCATACCTGAATGAGCTCCCTCTGCTTGCCGGCGTGATGTGCGAGGAAGTCGACCTCGTAGCCCTCAGCTGTCTTGACGTAGGCCACACTTGCGCGACGGCGAGAGAGTTCGTTGTACACCGCGGTCTCAAGCGCATGCCCCGTGTTGGCGCGCGCGCTCACATCGAAGGCGTGAATCAGGCCCGGGTCGGCCGGGTAAACCTTGCGCGGGTTGGAATTCTTCTGGCGTTCGGAGTCAGTAGCAATGGGCACCGCCGCGATGAGAAACGCATCCTCCAGGTGGGCGATCATGGCCGTGACGGCCTCCTTGCCAATGTTGTGCCCCTGCGCGCGCAAGTCGGTGAAGAGGCGATGCACACTGAAACTCCCGGCCGGATTTCGCAAGCAGTGTCGCACCACCCAACGCAACGCGGACACTTGCGTTAGGCCGTAGCGCTCGACCACATCGCGAAAGAGCACCGTATCGACATAGCCCTGCAGAAGCTCCATGCGCAGGGGCGCCGCAAGGCCCTGCACCTCCGGGAACCCCCCAACCACCAGATAGTCTGCAAAGTGCTTCTCGATCTTGGAGCGCTGCGCAAGCGACCAAGTGCGCGGATCGGTGCTGGGCTCGGCGCCGCGATGGCGCAAAAATTCCCGGAACCCAAACGGCGCGATCACCGTCTCCATCCCGCGTCCGCGAAGCGACGTATGCACTTCGCGCGAAAGCATTTTGGACGACGACCCCGAGACCACAACGGTGACGTTTTCGGTGTCCACAAGGCGCCTCACAAATCGCTCCCACCCGGGCACCAACTGGATCTCGTCGAGGAACCAGTGAACGGTGCGCTTGCCGCGCAACTCGGGGTAACGGCGATAGTGCTCCTCTACAAGAGCGCCAAGCTGCAGAGCATCGGCGTCCGCCACGCGCTCGTCATCGAACGAAAGGTAGAGCGCTTGCTCAGGCGGAAGAGTGGCTCGGAGCGCGGCCTGGAGCTGACGCAAGTACGTCGTCTTGCCCGCGCGACGCATGCCAATCACGGCATGGATCTTGTTCGGGACGTTGGGGAGCGTCGCGTCACGCCGCGTACGAACTCCCTGAGCGAGCGGAAGCAGCGCCTCGTTCAGCTTCTGATTCATGGCGGATGTGATGTTCATGCAAGAACAGGATGACTCAAATGTAGTCCTCCCACAAGACCAGGATGATCCAAATGTGACCCTCCCATAAGTCTATATTGCCTCTCACCAACCAAACCGGCGTTAGGGCTTTTTGCGGCGCGCGCGCGGCGGTGTCTTGGTGCGCACCGGTTTCGCGCCCTTCGGCAAGGGCTTCCCGGAGGCAGGCGCGGAAGCCTCCTTCCCTGTCCATAGCTCGGCCCAAGGCGACGCTGGATCCAAGCACCCCGCCTTCAGGAGCTCCGCGTAGCTCAGCTCACAGTCGTAGGCGCCGTATTCCACGTGGCGGTCGGCTTCACACGTGCGGGTAGGCGTCAGCGTGATGCCGGACGCACCCGCGATGAAGCGACGCTCCTTGTAGATGGCGAGATCTACGTCTTCGTCGGGCACGCCTGTGCCCTCTACGTCGGGCTTGCAGCTCTGCTTCAGAAACGCGTCGTCGAGTGCGCGCTTAAACTTGATCCCCTCACCTGATGTATGGCCCGTCTGGAGATCGTAGGTGGTGCGCGACATGCCGCTGCTCGGATGTGTCGCGCCCTCGAACATGCTGGACTCCTGCGTTGTGAGCGTGGCCCAACGTCCCGCGCGGACAACCAAGCCGCGCTCTTGCTGCTCGTCGGAGTCGCCCTCGCAGTCGTTGCTTGCCGTAAACACCGGCGCAAGTTGCACATTTAACTTCGCTTCGATGGCTGCGCTCGCAAGGCCAAACACCTCGGCGCCTTTGGCGTCTCGGGTGCATGTCGTTTTGCTGCCGACCGGGTGCGCCTGCTCGTCCGCCGTATCGACGCGCTTGCCGCGTTTCACCTCGTGAAAGCGTTTCATGAAAATGCGCACACGACCGTCGCGCACGATGGGTACCAATCGGAATGGGAAGGACTTTCCGCTCCGTGTCCAAAGGCCAGTGACGCTGCCATCCGCTGCGCGGAAGCCCTCGAACTTCTCATTCTGGGTGTGCAGGCTGAAGTGCCCGTCGTGCATCACGCCCTCAACGGGGATGTCGCGCCCATACTTCTCGTAAAAGTAGCGCCCCTGAACCGCCTTGTTATGCAGCTCGAGGCGCATCAGCACGGCGGCTGTGCCAACCGTACCGCGCAACGCCTCGAGTGGAGGCGGCGCTGTAGTAGCGCTCGGGGCCATCGCAACAGGTGCGGCGGTGGCATTCTTTGAGGCAGTCAATGCCGCGCAGATCGCCACAACTCCCGCCACGCCGCCCCACGTCATGCGACTCACAGCACGCTGGCGCCCGTCTTGTCCTTGTGCACGCCCACGACGCCGGCGGGGCTTTGCGGTCCAGCGCGCAGCGCGGCTTCCACCAGTGAAATTACTGCACCGCGCGCAAGCCCCAACGCCATGCACGACACGCCATCACGCACAACAATTCCCTGGGGCGCGCGGCTGCCAAGCACTTCGCCCGGGCGCACACGCGGCACGCCGCGCATTACCGGCACAGCGAGGCCGGGCAAATGCATTCCCAAGTCTTCGACATACACACCGTCTTGGCGATCTTCGAAGGTGGCCACCGCAAAGGTGCCGCGGCCGTCGACCGCAGCCACAACATGCGCGTGCGCCAAGTTTTCTTCGCCGGGCTCGCCCCAAGGAGCCGTGTGCAGCCATGTCTCGCCTTCGATGAGCGCGGGGCTCAACGCGTGAACCTCGGTGGTCGCGCGCGCCAAGTCGTCTGCCGTCACCACACCGCCCGCTAGCCTACCACCTGCAGACTGCATATATTCTCCGATGGCGGTGCCCACGAGCAAGCTGCCACCACGGTGAGCAAAAAGCTTGAGCCAAGCGGTGCGCGGCGAGCCCGCAGCATGAGGCATGGCAAGGGTAGCGACCTGTGTGCAGGTCCACGTGCCAAAGGTACCGAGCACGCCAGCGAGCGCAGGCGCAAAGGTGGGCACGGCCACACGCGCGGCTGCGGGCACCTCGCGCGCGTCCTCGAATCCGCGCGGGCGCGCCACACCAAAACCAGGTTGGCGCACGCGGCCATCGACAGCGTGAAAGCCGGTGCCGGGACCGCCTACGGAGATCTGAACCGAGCCCATGGCCACGCCCGATGAGCGGGCCGCTGCAATGAGCACGCCCGCCACTACGGCATCCACGGCATTCATTTCATGCAAGTGGGGCTGCACAAGCGACGCGACCTCGGCGACCGAACTCGCTACGGCAAAGTCGCGCGACATCACTCTTCCTGCTCGTCGTCGGTGACACGCATCTCGCCGGGCGCTTGCTTGGGGCGAATCACGCGTGAAACGGGCGCTTCCCCGGCGCCGTCGTCATCGGCGTACAAGCGCTTTAGCGTCGCCATTTCACGCAGGGCGGCGGGAGTATCGAGAACGAGGTAAAAGTCTTTGCGCATGCCTACGGCCACGATCACGCGGGCTAGCGAGGCTTCGCCGAACGAACGCGTTTCCCCGAGGGCGCGCAGGCGACCAAAGACCACATTGCCCACCGGAGGCTCGTCTTTAGCGGGGTCCACCGAGAGCACCAACCCCAGCTCTCGCGCGAGCTTGGTGGCGTCTTCGAGCTCCCACAAGCCACTGGGCTCCCATACGATGTGATGCACGTCTCGGGGCAATTGCGAGACGAGCGCCGCCAATCGCGCACGCCACTTCTGCGCGGGCGTCACATCGCGCGGTGTCACGAGCTTGAAGACTTTGGAAGCCAGCGCATCGGCCACCGCGATGGCGGCAGTTACCTCCGCGCGCGCCTCGTCGGAGTCTTCGAGCATCGAAGCGCGCGGCCCCAGGACCACACCGAACTCAAAGGTCGGCGGGACCTGTTTGCGCCACTTGCGCAAGGTGGCCGCCGAAGGCGCGCCTGACGCAAATGGGGACACCTCAAGGTAGCCGAACTTTCGAGAGTAGTTTTCTAGGCTGCCCACCAACTTGGGGGCGCCGATATGCAAGCGCATCGTCATGAGAGAGTTGTCCGTTCCACGCCCGCGGCGCGCCGTTTCTCGGCGATCCAAAGAGCAGTGAGTTTTTCTTGGGCCGAGTTTGCCCGGAGGCGTTGTCGCAGAAAAGAGAAGTCCACACGATCGAGATCTTGGTCCTGATCGCTGCAAGAGAACACAAAGGACTCTGCGCCGGTCACGGGGTCGGTATGGCGCTGCAAACATTGCGCGCAAATCTCTTTCATCATGCACTGCATGGGAGAGTTGATGCTGCCGATGGCCAGGTGCTTTTTAGACAGATAGGGTGCAAGTACGCCGTGCCTCGCTTCTTTCACGGCGGCCATCATGCGGTCAGAACCGATGGCGATGAGGCGCGACACAGAATGAAGCGGCACCCCTGCCACACCGAGCTCGTTGCGTGCATACTGCACCATGGCCTGAACGATGTTGCCCCGCACATGCACATCCCCTGACCTAGAAGGCACAATCTCCGCGCCCGCGTCAGTCGCCCAGATCACTTGGTCGGTGGAAGCCTCAACCTCTTCCCGCTTAAACAAATCCTCGCCGTTCTTATAGCCTGCAAAGTAGACCACCTTCGACCCCGCGGCTTTGAGCGCGCGCGCGATCGAAAATAGCACGGCGTTGCCCAGCCCTCCGCCGCACAGCAATACCGTCTCGCCGCTTGGGATCACGGTGGGAGCCCCCGTGGGGCCCATCACGACCACCGGCTCGCCAGGTTGCAAGTGCGCAACCAAGTCGGCGCTGCCTCCCATCTCGAGCACGATCATGCCGAGCAAGCCTTTGTCCGGGTCCGTCCAGGCCCCCGTGAGCGCCAGGCCTTCGCTCACCATGGGCTGCCCGTCCCACACAGGTGCCACGCGCTCGAAGTTCTGCAAGCGATAGAATTGCCCAGGTTGAAAGTTTCTGGCTGCAAGAGGCGCGTAAACCACAAGCTCCACGATACCTTTGGCGAGCCGCTGGACGGACACCACGCGCGCACTGAACGCATCGTGCACGATATCGAAGAAGCGAGCTGCCTCTGCGGGGTCGCCGGCATTTTTCACGTCGAAGAGGGCCGACACATAGGGCGCGCCATCTTTGGCGCTTGCCATGGCGCGTACCACGCTCCCCGCGTAACGTGGGTGATTGTCGCCGTAGAAGCTGATCGTGCGACCCGCGTCATCCACGTAACTCGAGAAGAAAGCTCCAGGCTCCGATGAGGGTGCTAGTTGCACCTTCCCTGCGTCGCTCAGGGTCGCCACATGGCTCAGAAAGTACTGACCGCGGGCGTCCATCGACAAGCTGCCAGACCACTCCCGCGCATAGGTTACATTCGGTCGCGTGCCCGCCGCAATGCATACGGCGCGTGCCGGCAGGTCCAGCTCGGTGCCATCCTTGCGTCTTACACGCAGCGCGCTGGCATGCCCATCGCCGTCCACTAGCACCTCAAGAGGCGAAACTTCCTCGAGGTAGCAAACGCCCTCCTCCAAGCTTTTTTCCACCTCTTCATGATTGAGACGATACGCCGGCGACTCCACAAGCTTGCGGCGGTAGGCAAGCGTGACGCCGCCCCACAACTGCAACAAATCTTGTATCCGCGGCGCACGTTCGTCGCGTGCTGCAAGGTCTCGCTCCGCACGCAACGCCCGCGCATGCGCGATGTGTGTCTCAGTCACCCGTCGCTCTTCGGCGTCCATCCCGCCCCACACGGCGAGCTCTCCCGCAGACGCCAAAAGCGCCTCTACACGCACCAAAGTGCGTTCCACCTGAACCGGGTAGTATGCAAGCAACTCGGTTGCCGTATCGATGGCCGTAAGCCCACCACCGATCACCACAGCCGGCAACTCGACTTGCAAATTCACAAGTGAATCCGCTTTAAACGCACCGGACAGCTGCAGCGACATCAGAAAATCGCTGGCCTGACGCACGCCTCGCGCCAGGCCATTGGGCATGTTGATAAGCGTAGGCTTGCCAGCGCCCGCAGCGATGGCAATGTGATCAAAGCCCAAACGCCAGGCGTCCTCAATCGTAACGGTTCCGCCAAAGCGCACGCCACCGTGTAGACGCACGCCCGGGTCGCGGCTCACGTTCAGGTGCAGCAGCCCCAGAAAATTCTTATCCCATCGCACGGTGATTCCATACTCGCTCACACCACCGAAGCCGCCCACCACGCGTGACTCCAAAGGCTCGCACAACGCCGCCCAATTCCGCACGGGCTTGGGTGCGGCCACAGTGCCTACAATCGCTTCGGGTAGGGGCTCTAACTTGAGGCCATCTATCGCGACAACTGCAAAGCCATCGCGCGACAAGTGGTGAGCCAGTGTGTAGCCCGCAGGACCCAAGCCTACGACCAGGGCCTTCTTACCGTTGTAAGGCAAGGGCACCGGGCGCTTGAGATTGAGCGGATTCCAACGCGTCAGCAGCCCATAAATCTCTACTCCCCACGGCAGCGAGAGCACATCGGTGAGCGAAGCCGTCTCCACCTCGGGAATGTTGACAGGCTCTTGCTTCTGGAAGATGCATGCCTTCATGCAGTCGTTGCAGATACGGTGTCCGGTACCCGCGCACATGGGGTTGTCTACCGTGATCAGCGCAAGGGCGCCGATGCAGTCGCCATCCTTGCGCAGTACATGCATCTCGCCTATCTTTTCACCAAGCGGACATCCTTCTAAGTCAACGCCCAGCGCGTTCTTTTTGTAGCCCCCCTCTTTGGCGCGAAACCCCTTGGCACAGGAGTCCTTGTCGCGCTCGTGGCAGTACATGCAATAGTCCGCCTCATACTCGATGCGCTCACGGCTTCCGCGCGTGTCGCTAAGCGCAAAGCCGTCGCGCTCGCGGATGTGCTCGGGTAAACCCACAAGCTCTCCAAGGGCCGAATCACGCTTGCGCAGATGCACGAGCTCACCACCCGCGTAGCTGCGTGGCTCCTTGAGCGACATCCAATCTGCGAGCTCTCCGCAATCGCGTGCAGAGCACACCCATGCCGCGAGACAGGACAAAAACCTCGCGGCAGAGGTGCCGCGCCCTTTGTCCGTTGCCTCGGCGCCGTTCAACGCTGCGGCACGCACGCACGCATCGATGTCGGAGCGCAAGTCATCATCCCAGGCCGCGCCGCCGCCCTTCGCCGCTTTGCGGGCAGTGTCATCGGCTGCCAAAACGCGCAGCACCGCGGTGGCCACACGACGCTCGTTGTCGGGCGCCGTGCCTCCCAATTCGTGCACGACACCTAGGGCGATACGCGTGTAAACATCAGGCAACTCAGTGCACTCTGCAGCGAGTTTGGCCATCACCTTCTTCACGAATCCACGACGGAATGCCCACAGCACGTCGCGCGCGTGAACCTCGCGCTTGTAGGCATCGGCTTCGGACTCAATACCAAACAGGCGGGCAACGAACGCCGACACGTGGGGCGCCACCCGTACGAGCACATCGCTGTGTGCAACGTCTG
>JAYWGI010000071.1:0-3220 GCA_043779025.1 Myxococcales bacterium | reverse complement strand
CTGCGATGTAGCCACGCTCCGCCCCCAAGCGAATCAGTCCCGGATACCCAAGCAGCGAGACGCCCTCGCCGGCACTGTCGGCCTCGAGGCGCCGACGCAGCATCTTGTGAGAGAGCTCAAAACTGCACTCAAAGGTATGCACGCTGGCCGTGCGAAAGAGGAAAAACAGCTCCTGGTCTTCGGCCATTGGCGAGGATGAGTATTGCAAGCTTTTCTCAAGCTGCGCCAACGCGAGTGCCAGAGAACTGGAATCAATCGCGGACATGATTCTTGTCTACCTCAAAGACGCCGGCGCGAGAAGCGCACCGGCAGCTCCAACCGCACGCCCTTCTCGGGCCCTGGCGGAAAGTGCAAACCGCGATACGCTTGCACCATGCACGCGTCGAATGCAGCGTCCGAGACCGTGCTCTCAAGCACGCGCACCGAGCTAACATCGCCCGAGGGTGCAACCGCAAACGCCACCAGCATGCGCGCCGCATCGAAACGTGTATCCCGCACCAATGCCTCACGCCAGCACGCCTCCGTGCGCGGCTCGTAGAGCGACACGGCAGTGCGAATGTAGCTCTCGGAGAGCCACCAAGACTGGGGCGCGGCAGTCGGAAGGGACGCCGGCGCCGCAGCGGGCGCGCCGCCTCCGCATGCGCTCATCGCGGCGATGCAAGTACAGGCCGTCGCGCGCCACCAAGCGTTGTTCTTCATTGGCAGGAGGCTACGCGATGGACGCCAGCGGGGCCGAGTTCGCGGCGAGCGCTTGAATCCCGAACTGTCGTGATACCAAGAGCTGGTAGGCCGTGCTAAGCCCCAGAAATGCGAGTTTGGGACACAGAGGGTCGACCCGTTCGCCGGCGACCGTGCGCTACGCACGGGATTTGGTCGAGCTTCTATCTTTGCAGACCATGCTCGTTCAGGGCGTCAGGGTCTTAAGTGATCGTTCTCGGCGTCATCATTGGTGCGATGTGGCTTTTCATCGCGGTGTTGATCGTGATCATCGCGGTCATATTGTCTACTTTCAGCGCGCAAGCGTTTTATCGCGCGGCGGTTTGGACGGCTGCTTCGCTTTCGGTCATATCCTTCTCCGCGCATTCGGGTCGTGGCTGGGAGCCCACCGTCGAGCAGAAACGTGAAGGCCTGCTTGCTGTGCTGACCTACGCTCCTGGGCTATTTGCTGTTTGGCTGACCGCATTCGATATCCGGCGCCGTCGCATTCCCCGCGCTCACCTCGGGTTTCTCGCCACCGGGATTCTTCTGAGCATTGTGCTCCACCGCAGGGTTCTTGCACCTAACGAACAGGCAATCGATGCGCAGCGTGCCGCGCAGATCCATCGCGAACTTTTTTCACAATCCGTAAGCCGCGCGATGTCAGACGTTGGTATTTCCAACCTCTATCGGTCGGTCAGCTGTGCGTTGGATGCCTCGTTACCGAAGGTGCCAATAGAGACGCCAGGCTACACCGAGTGCTTTGAGCCAGAGGCTGGATTTGCCGATCTACGCGGCCGTATTCTCACTGACATTGCCGCAACGGGGTTGCAGCTCCGCAGTGAGCGAAATGCAACCGGCGATAGGTCCCTGCTCGTATTTTGCCATCCGGGTTTCGTTCAGGAAGTCGATGCGAGTGAGGGGGGCTCAGGGACGCGAAAGCTCCCAGTCAAGCTGGAGCTCCTCCTTCCTGCGAAAGGTGGCGGCATCGGAAAATTCTGGGCCTGGGGGACGCCGGCGTCAGGCCTTTCGCCTTCGGGCCAAACACCTGACGTGGATTGCTCTGTTCCTTGAGTGCTCGGCGCAAGCGCCACGCTCAGGGATGAAAGTGATTGTCGTCGTCGAACAACACCACCGGCCGCCCCGACGCCTCGCGCGGGAGAATGTCGAGAAAGGGCTTGGGCGCGTTGGGCTGACTAAGGCCCACGACCCAATTGAACAGCATCGGCGTGTTGTCGCTAAAGTTCGAGGGCAAGGCGTTGACGACCACGTCTTGGTTGCCATTGGCCCCGGTGATGGTGTTGGGCGCGGGCGTCAAAACGAAGTTGTTGTACGCAAACGAGTTGCAATTTTGCAGCATCAGCACGCGATACTTTGACGGTGACGAACGCACCCGCGAGAGAAACGCATCGATGTTGACGCCTAGCCCCGCGTGGCCTGCGTAGGACAAAAAGTCAGACGTTGCGCTGACTTGGGCAAGCTCCGCCTCGAACGCGGCGCCGCCCGACTGAGGCAAGTCGACCAAATACGTTTGGATGCTCAGGTGATGGGTCGCGTCAAGATCAAGCTCCCATTGCTGTTTTTGCACGGCGCGGCCGGCTGGGTTGGGCAGCGTGGTGGAAGTAACGACCGGGCTCCGCGCTGCGAACTTGCCTTGGAGCTTTGCGTTGAAGTTGAGGAATTCGTTTCCGCCGGCGTCGTTCAGCATTTGGCCGGGCACATTGCGTGAAAAGACGATCGCCATCTTGAGTGTTTTGTCGCTCCAAATGCGATCGTATTCTGGATAGGTGTTTTGGCTCGTGGGAAGCAGCACCGGCGCCCCGCCCACAAGGGTGACGTCGGCGGCTGCGATGCTGCAGCCCGGCGCCTCGGGTCGGTAGTGGTAGAACATGTTCTCTTCGCCCACGTTGTGGCCCGGCTTCACGCACGTGCTTTGGTACTTCTGGGTGAAGGCAGCGAGCGATGCCTTGTCGACGCGGGCCGGGAGCTTTCACGCGAAAGTGCTGGGCAACGCGCGGGCTTTGGCCCACGCGACTTGAAGGCGCGTTACATACTTGAGCCGCTTCATTCCGCCCGCCAGGGGCGTCTCTGCGGCCGACTTGAGCGTGATCGTGCCGATGTTGGCAACGCTCTCGTACGCATTGAGAACGCCCACGGTGTAGAGCAGCTGCCGGAGCACGAGGTCGGAGTTGGGGACGTTGGCTTCGCCCGTGAGCTCTGCGCTTATCTCCACGCTGTAGAAGCTTTGCTGGTTGCTCGACAGCGCGTCATCGCTCTCGGGCGATAGCTCCTCGGCCGGAGACTCCACAGCACACGACGCGGCAAGAACAAGGCACAAGGCGCCGAGCTTGGATGTGACGTTCGAAGGCAGACGATGCATGGCATTAGCGTTCGCCGTGGAAGGCGCGGCCGCAAGCTCAAATGAGCGTGCGGCCCGAGGCGGCGCATGTAAGTGCAGTGCGCACACATACGCGCCCGCGGCTACTCACTCGGGCGAGAACAAGAACGGGTACACCACGCTCAC